>DASZWG010000001.1:0-4831 GCA_035546675.1 Mucilaginibacter sp.
GTATGATCACGAAGAAATAGGACAAATACTGGATATATCTGAAAACACCTCGAGAACACAGTTTATGAGGGCAAAAAGAAAACTGAACGAGATTTTAATAAGAAAGGGAATATCATCATGAGCAAGCGATTGGAAGATTTCATCAGGAAGAACAAACAGGAGTTCGACGATCTTGAACCATCGGCCGATTTATGGGCAAAAATAGAAAAGAACCTGCCGCCCGAAGGCACGGTGATGAAAAAGAAGGAGGCGAAAATGTTTTCGTTCGGCTTTGTGCTGCGCGTGGCCGCCTCGGTAGTCATCGTGATGGGTATCGGCTTTGCCATTTACCTGCACAGCGAAAAGCATCATGGCATCGACTACGCAGCCATCAACCCCGAATATGCCAAGCAGCGCGTGCAATATGCGTCGCTGGTGCAGGCCAAGCGTACGGAACTGAAGTCGCTCACCAAAAACGACCCGGACATGTACAAAGAGTTTTCGTCCGAGATCGCTAAAATGGACTCGACCTATAAGAAGCTGAACAGCGAGCTGGCCACAAGCCCTAATCAGGAACGGGTGCTGCGCGCCATGATCGAAAATTTACAGATACAGACGCAGGTGCTGAACCAGCAACTCAATATTATTGAACAATACAACCAAATGCAGCAAAACGATAAAAATGAAACGAAGGATATATAAGCTCTCATTGTTAGCCATTGCAATGCTGACAGCCGGGCAGCTCCGTGCGCAGGATACGACTATGAGCAGGGATGAACAGGGAACTATGGAAATGAAAAGCAGTGATTGCAACCGGGATATCACGGTAATGAACATCGACCTGGGTATTACCAAACGAGACCTGAAAGTGGCTATGGCCGACCTGCACAGCAGCCTGAAAGAGGGTCTGAGCGATCTGCACAACAGCCTGAAAGTGCTCGGACCCCAATTGAAGGACATCGGCAATGACATCAGCACCAACTTTGATGACAACAAGTCCGATCAATTGGTACAGGACGGGGACATCAGCGAAAAGGTGAAGAATTACAGCAAAACCTACCCGATGGATGCCAACGATCACCTGAGCGTCGAAAATAAATTCGGTAAGGTTACCGTCAATACCTGGGCAAAGAACGAAGTAAAGGTGGATGTGGAGATCAAGGTGTATGCCGGCGACGACGGGACAGCACAGAAAATGCTCGATGCGATCAGCATTTCGGACAGTAAGGACGGCGATGCCGTATCATTTCATACCAATTTCGGCAGCAGCAACTCGATGTGGGGGCTCTTCAACAATATGAATGACCGGCACAAGGCCGAAGTGAATTATACCATTTATATGCCTGCAAATAATGGCCTCAACATCGATAATCGCTACGGATCGACCGAGGTACCCGATTTCAATGGCAAAGTGAGCATCGAATGTGCCTATGGCAGCTTTGACGGCGGTGCGATGATGCACCCGGGCAACCAGATCGAAGTACGGTATGGCAGCGCTCATATCGACGGTTTGTCGTCGGGAGATGTGAATGTAAATTATGGCAGCCTTGATCTCGGCTCGGTCGATAAATTCAACGGTGAGATCCGGTACAGCTCAGCGCATATCGGCCGGATCAGGAACTCGGCCAATATTGATGCACATTATGCCGGGTCGATCAAGGTGGATAACCTGGACAAAAACTTCAGTAATTTTTCGTCCAGCTCCAATTATTCGAGCATAAAGATCGGTTTGGATAATTCGACCAATGCAGATTTCGATATCACCGTGCGTTACGGAGGGTTCGACTACAGCGATCTCCCGATCGAGATCACCGAAAAGACCCCTTCGGACGACAGCAAAGGCTGGAAACCAACCAAAAATTACAAGGGCCACATCGGCAAAGGCAGCAGCGACAGAACGATTAACATCAGCGCCAGCTACGGGGGTGTAAAGTTTGAGTAATAGGCAATAGTTTGAGAGGAGCGAGGCAGGCAGCAATACAGCGCCTGCTTTGCTTTTTTAATACACCCTGCACAGCAGCCCCTTCAGGTATTCCCCCTCGGGGAATGAGGCCCGCACCGGGTGGTCCTCGGGCTGGCAAAACTGGCCGATGAACTGCACCTCTTTTCCGGCATCCAGCGCGGCCCAGGCCAATACCTGTTTAAAGGTGGCGATATCCATGGCGCCTGAACACGAAAAAGTAGCCAGCAGGCCGCCGCTTTCGAGCAACAGCATACCCAGGCGGTTCAGGTCTTTATACGCACGGGCCGCTTTATCGAGCGCCGAGCGCGAAGGCGCATATTTCGGGGGATCGAGCACTACCAAACCAAAGGTCTCTCCCTGTTCGCGTAAGGTACGCAGTTCTTTGTTTACGTCGGATTGGATAGCCATATGCCGCGAAGCATCCAGCCCGTTGAGCATGATATTCTTTTTCAGCGTTTCGATAGCCAGCGCTGAGCTGTCGACGCTGGTCACAGACGATGCGCCGTGCTTCAGGGTATTGAGCGTGAACCCGCCGGTATAGCAAAAGCAATCGAGCACTTTTTTACCCGCAGCATGTGCCGCAACCAAGCGGCGGTTATCGCGCTGATCGCAATAAAAACCTGATTTCTGTCCTTCGGCGATGTTGATGCCATAAACAATATCATTTTCCCTCACCTCAACTAATTCGGGCGGATGCTTTCCTGCAAGTACCTGGTTCAGGGTTTGCAAACCTTCGTGCGCACGCGAAGCGGCGTCGCTTTTATCAAAGATGCCTTGCGGATCCAGCAGTTTTTGCAGTTCGTCCAGTATCACCGGCATTATCCTTTCTATTCCCGATGTGAGCACCTGCACAGCAAGATAATCCGCGTATTTATCCACGATCAGGCCCGGAAGATAGTCAGCTTCGCTGAATACTAAGCGGCAGATATCGGTCAAATCACTTAAAACAGAGCTGCGTCCTGCTATTGCGACTGCCACTTTATTCCGGAACCAGCCTTCATCAACCGTAATATTTTCATCCCACTCCAGCAGGCGGACTGCCACGCGCGAACGGCTGTTGTAAAATCCGTAAGCCATAAATTCGCTCTTGTCGCTCAGCAGCCGCACAATATCACCGTCGGCCGGCTTGCCTTTTACACGCTCCACCGCTCCCGAGAACAGCCAGGGGTGCCGCTGCAGCACGGCTTTTTCCTTGCCCTTTTTTAATATCACATCAAACATGGCTGCAAAGGTAGTCCGAAAGCCGGGAAAATCAGCCTTCGATTCTTCCTGACTTGCGGACTTTTCGGACTTGCAGACTAAACCACCCTTGTTTCTTTGCGCATAAGTGGCTAAGTTTGCGCCTCAATTTCAATACTATGGCTAAAGCATCCGAAATCAAGAACGGCAATATCCTGCGCTTTAATGGCGAACTGGTACAGGTTGAAGAATTCATTCACCGCACACCCGGAAACCTGCGCGCCTTTTACCAGGCCCGCATGCGTAATGTAAAAACCGGCAAACTGGTTGAATACCGTTTCCGTACCGACGAGGAAGTGGACATTGCACGCGTGGAAACCAGCGATTACCAATACCTGTATGAAGATGGCGACGACCTGATCGTGATGGATAATAATACTTATGAACAGTATAATGTGCCCAAATTCCTGTTCGGCAGCTCGGTTAAATTCCTGAAAGAAGGTGTCAATGTGATCGTAGCTTTTGAAAGCGGCGAGCCCATTATGGCCAAGACCCCGGCATCGGCTGAGTTGGAGATCACTTACACCGAACCCGCAGTGGCCGGCAATACCTCGACCAATGCGCTAAAAAATGCAACCGTCGAAACCGGCGCGGAGATCAAAGTACCTTTGTTCATTAATATTGGCGATAAAGTGCGCGTGGATACCTCGACGGGCGCTTATGTAGAAAGGGTGAAAGGATAACACCACCCCCTAACCCCCTGAAGGGGGAATAAAATGAGAAAGGCTTCCTGGTTTGGTAGCCTTTTTCTTTTAATTAATCTATGGGTTTAAATATCCTGTTCCAGCGTATTTTATTAAAGAAGCTTTTGGTCGAATCCGTGCTGAATACCGTAATGATAGCCTTACCGATCACACGATCCTCGGGCACATAACCCCAAAACCTCGAATCCCATGAATTGTGGCGGTTATCGCCCATCATCCAGTAATAATTCATTTTAAAGGTATAGCTATCGGCTTTTTTGCCGTTCAGGTAAATATCCTTACCCTGTATGCCAACCTTATTATTCTCATAAACCTCGATGGCACGGCGGTATAATGCCATGGTCGAATCGTTCAGCGGAATGGTGTAGCCCCGCTTCGGCAGCACCAGCGGCCCATAGTTATCCTCGTTCCAGGGGAACTTTGGATTACGCGGGAAAACCTGCGGATTATAATCGCCGGCTTTCTTTATGGAAGGCACAACACTGATGACGTTGGAATAGCTTTTTATCTCCCGAAGGTGATCCTTGGGTATCGCCATTTCGTATGTATTGGGTGCGGGGGCGCTAATTTTCTCAATGTTATCGTCGGTCAGCACCTGGGGGTTGATATCCGTGCCGTTGGTTGTTACGATATACGATGTCTGCTGCTTTGGCGCATTGGGCGCGGCCTTACCGTTAATGTATACCTGCCCGTTCACAATGGTCAGCCTGTCGCCCGGCGTGGCCTGGCAGCGTTTGATCAGCGTGGTACATTCATCAATAGGTTTGCTATGGGCCAGGTCGGCTTCCTCGGGTGTATTGAATACCACGATATCGCCTTTTTTAATATGACCGAACCCCGGCAGCCGCCAGTAGGGCAACTGGATAATGCTCCAGTAGGTTTTCATCCCTCCAAAAATCGTAGGCTCGGTAAAGGGTATGGACAGCGGCGTATTGGCGATGCGCGG
>DASZWG010000002.1:0-2101 GCA_035546675.1 Mucilaginibacter sp.
AATGGTCCTGACCCGTTTTACCAGCACTTCCGACCGGCCGTCGTACAAACGGTCGTAATACCCTCCGCTGATATTCTGATCGGGCTGTGACCCGAGCAATATAAAATGATGACCTTCGAGTACGACATCTGATACTTTATCCTGTCTCAAAACGAACATACTATCCCTTACCTCCGATACCATCTGGTCGGTATGCATATCATACAGCACCGGGACATTCTTATACCACGTACCATTGTAGCGAATAGTGGCCGGTATACAACTCCTGGCATCCATAAAACAGGGTGAGCCGCGATAAGCAGGCGGATCGAGGCGGTATTCGGTGCCGTTGTTGAACTGCGATTGGTCGGCAATAGTTGCATTGTAATCACGAACGGCCCATTGCACCGCGCTGCTGTACGCAAGAGTATCCGCATGCGGACTTTGTGCCTTCGCGCAGTAACTTAGTAACACCAGTACCAAAATGAACCCAAAAGGTTTAGTATTCATCATGAAAACATAAAGGCAGAAGATTCGCGGTTTAAATCAGTTTTTTAAAGATAAAAACCTATGCCGGATATTTAAATTTTTAGTTGAAAAAATTTAAATATTTTGTTTCCAGATCACCAGCTTTCCAACTGTCTGATATACGCCGCCAGTTCATCCGCTATTTCAGCCTGTTCGTCCATGTCGGGATGGGTGCCGCATCCGTGGTCATAGCGTTTTGGGAAAAAATACTTATAGACCTTTTTATCACCGCTTTTATTTTCAAGGCTCGTAATCGCAGTAAGATACTTTTTCAGCACGGCCGATAGCTTCGCATCAGCCATAGGGCTCGACAGGCAGATGATATCCGCATCCGGGTATTGTTTCCTCACTGTTCCAATAAACTGCACATAAGCGCTGCAAAACTTTACCGAATCCTGTATACCGTCGTTCTGGCCAAGGCATATCGTCACCACATCGGGCCGGTAACGCGCGAAGTTCCACTGCATCTCATTGTCGCGCTGGTTTACCTTATCGAACACCTGGGGCATTACAATGCCCATGTCGCAGCAACTGTGTATCATCCCGATACCGGCCACTGCTGTAAGTTGCCATTGCGCATCCAGCATACGCGAGGTACGCGCTCCGTAGCTCATCCAGGCGTTGTGCTGATCATACCAGGCGCCTGTGCTGCATGGTGTGCGGGCTACATCGATCCCGGTTCCGGTCGTGATGGAATCGCCGATATATTCGATCTTTCGCTCAGGCTTCGGCGGCAGGGGCAAAAGCTTTTCGCATCTGATACCGGTAAATTGCAGGTATCCGATACCCGATTCCGTATCCTTGCAAATAGTGATCACGTGTTCGCCTTCGGGCAAACCTTCTGCTGCCATTACCGTGTTCTCTTTGCCGGTCAATTGCAGCCGGTATGGCGGTCTGTCGTCAACCGCGATCTCGATATAATTGTGTGTATTACCATATCTGACCTCATCATTGATCAGGATCTCGCAGGACGTCCCCTTAAATTTAGCCTTAATGCATACGCCCGGCGACCAGAATTTCGGTTGCAGCGGATTAGAAAAATCGATTCGGCCATAGTACTGAATATTGCTATTATCCGCTTTGAAAAAGTTGATACGGTGGTGCGGCGGTTTTGCAGAAAGCGCACCTGCCAAAAAACCGAACAGGATGAAAAAGAAAATTTTGAAGGGCATAATTTCAGATTAAGGGGACAGATCAAATGTAGTCCTTTTGTCCGTACAGAGTTGATGCGATTATCATAAATTGCTTATATATCCTGTAATAAAAAAGGGAGACATGTGCTGTCTCCCTTTCTTTACTGACTTTGCTGGTCGCTGTCGGGCTGGTCCTCCGGGACGCCAACCACTTTGTATACTTTGTTGTTATCCTTATCGCGCATCTCCTGGAAGTAATATCCGTCGGGCGATACGTAATATTGTTCGCCGTTCAGGTTTATCTTCCTGCAATCAGGCGGCAGGGTGGTAACTATATCTCCAACCTGGGGCGGAGGAGGCAGGTTCGAATTGTCATTGGTATTCAGTTCGCCATCCTTGCCGGCCACCTGGTAACTGGTGCTGCCGTCATCCTTTACAATGGCTTCGTAATAAACACCGTT
>DASZWG010000003.1:0-3351 GCA_035546675.1 Mucilaginibacter sp.
AGTCCTCAATACCGAGCTATCGAATTCAAACTGGATGTTAGAATAAGCTTTAGCTTCGCCTGCTACCGGTTTCCTCATGAACAGTGAAGTGTCAATTTTCGGGAAGTTGATCGGGCAACCAGAACCGTCAACAACAGTACCTGCAGGAGTGTTCGGGCATTTGTCAAACTGATCAGAAACACCGTCACCGTCAGAGTCTTTCTTCAGATCATTAACTGCATTTTCAACATTGGTTACGCGGCCTTTCAGGGCTTCTACTTCCTGGCGCAATGCTGCATCATACAGTTCGTCGTACATCATCGCGATAGGGTTCACCCAATCGAGGTTTGGTTTCGATTTGGTACCGAAAGTATATTCCAAACCGGCATAACCGTAAGAATATTTGTTTTCAGCAGGATAATCTGCGTGAACACCGGTAAAGTTGAAACCATCAACAAAGTTTTCAGTATATCCAACATTCAGTGCAAAAGCGTCGCTCAATTTGAATTTAACGCCGGCACCTACCGGGAAATAAAGTTCTTTTACATATGAATTACCTGCAGTGGTACCTGCTTTTCCGCTGTAATCAACCAGGAGAACAGATTGGGCATTGTCCGAATAGGTTTTTGGAGAATACCATGCTAAGCCGGCGCCTGTGCTGAAATAGAAATTAACCGAGTTTGTGCGGTGCATAAAGCTAACCGATCCGATGTTTACAACACCACTAAGGCTAAGTGAATGGAATGGTGTTTTAAAACTTCCTACATGATCTCCGCTTTGCGAATCAACTGTGTAACCGGGGTTCTGGAATTTAGCATTGTCGCTTCCTTCCACTGTTCCGCCGTTCCACTGCAGTTGCAAACCAAATGCATGCGAGAGCTGATCTCTTAACGAGATACCATAACCAAATTGAGGCTGATTATGATTGAATACATTTACACCTCCGGTAGCAACGGATGGTGCGGTAATGCCGATATTTAAGCCAACACTCCAGGTGCTGTACTGCTTGAGGCCGCCAAATACTTTGGCAGACGTAGCCATTTTTGAAGAATCAGCCATGGCCATTGTAGTCGATGCCTTGCTGGTGTCAGCCTGGGCATAAACCATGCACGCAGCCATCAGAGATACCAATGATAGGGCGACTGTTTTTTTTAACGTAGAGTAGTTCATAGTTTTAAGATTAAACAATTTAATTGTGATTTTTTTTCAAAAATAGTAATTATGTTTGAATTCATTACCAAACATTATTCCAAAAATTATACTTAGATAATACAAATAAATAAAAAAAATTGTTTTTGAAAAATAAACAAGTTCAATATTGATGAAATACCGACCAATTAGTAATGATTTATTTATTTATAATAGAAAAAATTTCGTTCTAAGAATAAAATCTAATTCGATAGCTGTATTTTTCTCAAATGATGAGTTCCCCAAAAACGGCGATCAAACATTTCCTTTTAAGCAAAATGCCGATTTTTTTTATCTTACAGGTATAGATCAGGAGCAAAGTATATTGATTTTATACCCCGATTGTCCTAATCCGCTATACAGGGAAGTACTTTTTTTAAGACAAACCAATGAGCACATTGCAGTATGGGAAGGACACAAATATACTAAAGAGGAGGCACGGGCGGTTTCCGGTATTGAAACCATATGCTGGCTTGATGAATATGATACGATTTTGCATAGTATTATAAACTATGCTGAAAATATATATATCAATACCAATGAGAATGACCGTTATGGTCAGACAGTTCCTTACCGCGACCTCAGGATGCTGGAACTATTACGTCAAAAATATCCGCTTCATCACTATGAACGCTCTGCTGTAATAACCCGTGACCTGAGGATGGTTAAATCCGGGGTTGAGATCGAATTGATAAAAAAAGCTTGTGCCATTACGAAGGATGCTTTTGTACGTGTGTTGAAATTTACAAAGCCCGGTGTTGGTGAATATGAAATTGAAGCTGAAATAACACACGAATTTTTACGGCAACGAGCAACGGGAAATGCTTATAATCCTATAATAGCATCAGGCCCTAATGCAAATGTGCTGCATTACATCGATAACAACCAGGTTTGCAGGGATGGAGACGTGCTGCTTTTGGATTTTGGCGCCGAATATGCCAACTATAATGCGGACATGACCCGTTCTATCCCGGTAAACGGCCGTTTCACAGAGCGCCAGCGGGATGTATATAATGCAGTACTGCGGGTAATGCGCGGAGCAACAAGTTTGCTGAAAGCCGGAATCTTGCTGAATGATTACCAGGAAGAGGTTGGTAAAATGATGACAAGCGAACTTATCGGGTTGAAATTGCTGGATAAAGAGAAAGTAGAAAAGCAGGATCCGAAGGCGCCTTTGTATAAAAAATATTTCATGCATGGCACCTCGCACCACCTGGGTTTGGATGTGCATGATTTTTCAAACCGGTACAAGCCGTTTGAGTCGGGTAATATTCTAACCTGTGAACCCGGAATTTATATACCCGAAGAAGGATTAGGCATCAGGATAGAAAATGATATTTTAATAACCGGCGATGGTAATATCGATCTGATGGCTGATATACCCGTCGAAGCGGAACATATCGAAGAGATCATGAATAGCTGATCTACCCCAATTTGCTCATAAAATTTTCAATAAAGCTGTATAAGTTAAAGCCGGGTTCGGTCATAGCCACTGCTATTTCAGCCCGGAGTTTGGCATGACTTACATTGCCCATGCGCATTTGCCGTATCAGTTTGTAAGCTTTTTCAGCCATCAAAAATCCCTTCCTGTTATTGTGCCGGCCTGATTGCGACAGAATGAACCCTTCTATGTCATTTATACCTTTCGACTGTGAAGCTATGGTTTTAAATACGGGGACATCCCTGTGGCCCACCATTTTTACCAGGTTATTTGCCAGTGCGTCGGCCCCTTCCCTGTCCGCTTTATTGATGATAAAGGCGTCAGCAATTTCCATTAAACCCGATTTCAGGCTTTGTATCTCGTCGCCGCTCTCGGGCACCAGTACAACAAAAGTGATATCTGCCAGTCCTGCAATCTCCACTTCCGACTGGCCAACGCCTACGGTTTCGACCAGCACGTAATCAAACCCGGCGGCTCTGAGCACGTCGGTCATTTCAATGGTTTTCTCTGAAAGCCCACCCAGTGAACCCCGCGTTGCGAGTGAACGGATAAAAACATCCGGACGGTTGAAATGATTGGACATTCGTATCCGGTCGCCGAGCAGCGAGCCGAAATTGAATGGCGATGTCGGGTCAACGGCCAGTACGGCTACTTTTTTACTCGATTTGACCAACTCGCTTATCAAAGCGTTGACCAAAGTGCTTTTTCCGGCGCCGGGCGGCCCGGTAATACCGATCACCGGT
>DASZWG010000004.1:0-3297 GCA_035546675.1 Mucilaginibacter sp.
ACCCGCACCCTGACAGGTTTCGCATCGCCCGCCCTTAACATTGAATGAAAAACGACCAGCCTTGTAACCCCGTATTTTGGATTCGGGTAATTGTACAAACAGGTTCCGGATATCCGAAAAAACGCCGGTATAGGTCGCAGGGTTTGAGCGCGGCGTACGGCCGATAGGTGTCTGGTCGATCTCGATCACCTTGTCAATGTTTTCGAGTCCTTCAATAGCGCCATATGCCAGGGGTTGCTTTTTAGCCCTGAAAAAATGATGGTTCAGTATGGGGTACAGCGTTTCGGTGATCAGGCTGGATTTGCCGCTGCCCGATACGCCGGTAACGCAGATCAGTTTCCCTAGCGGGAAATCGGCCGATACATTTTTTAGATTATGCCCCGTGGCTTTTTTAAGCGATAATACTTTGCCGGTCCCCTCGCGCCTTTTTTTCGGAACGGCAATGCTTTTCTCGCCGTTCAGATACGAGGTGGTAAGCGTATGGGCATGCATCAGCTCTTTAGGGGTGCCTTGCGCCACGATTTCGCCGCCGTGTACGCCGGCCGCTGGCCCCATGTCGATCACATGATCAGCCTCCAGTATCATATCCTTATCGTGTTCAACTACCAGCACGGAATTACCCAGGTCGCGAAGGTTTTTCAATGCCTTGATGAGGCGCTCGTTATCGCGCTGGTGCAGACCGATGCTTGGCTCGTCCAAGATGTACATTACGTTCATCAGTTGCGAGCCGATCTGTGTGGCCAGCCGAATGCGCTGTGCTTCACCGCCCGACAGTGTACGCGCGGTACGGTCGAGCGTCAGATAGCCCAGTCCGACATCGAGCAGGAAGGTAATGCGGGCGCGTATTTCTTTTAAAATCTCACGGGCGATCACATTTTGCCTTTCGCCAAGCCGGTCCTCCAGGTTATTGAACCACTGCTGCAGGGTATTGATGTCCATACACGCCAGCTCGAAAATATTTTTATGATCGATTTTAAAATGCAGCGATTCCTTTTTGAGCCGTGCGCCTTCGCATACCGGGCAGGTTTTCAGCACGCGGTAATTTTCCATATCGCCCATATCGTCCTCGCTGCGGCGTTCCTGCTGCTCTTCCAGCATGCGGATAATGCCGTCGAAAGTGATCTGGTAGCTCTGTACGTTCCACTTATTGTATTCAACCGCAACGGTCACCATATCGGGTGTGCCGTTCAGGATAATATCGACCACTTCGCGCGGCAGCTTTTCTATCGGGGTTGAAAGGGTGAATTCATATTTTTTACCCAGGGCCTTCAGCACCTGGAATATCCATGTCTCGCGGTACTCGCCGAGCGGGGCAAGCCCGCCGTTCAGGATGCTCAGTTTTGGGTTCGGGATCACCGAGTTTTCATCGATCTCAAAAATATAGCCCAGCCCGTCGCATTTTTCACAGGCGCCGTAAGGCGAGTTAAAAGAAAAAGTATTCGGCTGAGGTTCGTCGTACGAGATACCCGAAACCGGGTCCATCAGGTATTTGCTGTAATAAAATACATTATTGTCCTTATCAGCGATGCGGATAATGCCCCTGGCGATCTTTAATGCCGACTGGATAGAGGTATGCAGCCTTTTGCTGTCCTTTTCGCTTACCACCAGCCGGTCGACCACGATATCGATATCGTGTATCTTGTAGCGGTCAACCTGCATTTTGGGTGTTACATCGGTTATTTCACCGTCTATCCACACCTTCAGGTAGCCCTGTTTGCGTATCTGCTCAAACAGCTCGCGGTAATGCCCTTTGCGGCCCTTTACCACCGGGGCCAGGATATTGACCGGCTGCCCGCCGAACTTTTCGGAAATAGTTTTCAGTATCTGGTCTTCCGACATGCGCTCCATCTTTTCGCCGGTTACATACGAAAAAGCCTCGCCCGCACGGGCAAAGAGCAAGCGCATAAAATCATATATTTCGGTAATGGTGCCGACGGTGGATCGCGGATTTTTGCTGGTGGTTTTCTGCTCGATAGCGATCACCGGGCTCAGGCCCGATACTTTGTCCACATCAGGGCGCTCCATTCCGCCCATAAACTGGCGTGAATAGGCCGAAAACGTTTCCATATAGCGTCGCTGCCCCTCAGCATAAATGGTATCGAACGCCAGCGACGATTTGCCGCTGCCGCTCAGCCCGGTAACTACCACTAATTGGTTGCGCGGGAAGGAAACATCAATATTTTTTAAATTATGGACCCTGGCTCCGTACACTTCCACTTCGTTTTGCTCGCCCAGGTCGACAGGTTTTTCGATCATATATCTCTTTGAACAACTAAGTCAGCAGCGGGATGTATTGTTTGCTAAATTAGTTAGTATTTTTATAAACTCAATGTCAATTTTTAAATAACCCGGAACCGGGTGCAGGGGTTTTATACCGCCTGTCAATTCAGGGCGCAAAGATACATAAAAAAGGCCGCTTTACCTAACGTAAGGCGGCCCTGAGTGCTCCGTAACGTGATGGGTGTCAATTATAAACCATCAGTTCTTTAGGCTGCAGATCGGTAGTGCAGAGGTATTTGTAGCCAAAGTCCTGCGCGTTCTCAATGATCTGTTTCATCGCGATAATGCGGTACACATACGCCCCGGTTTCGGGGTTCAGATGCAGGCGGAAATAATTATCCTCGCTTTGGTTGCGTATGGCCTTGGCCAGTTGTACTACGCCGTTATTATAAGCGGCCGCGGCCAGCGTCCAGCTATTGAATTCGCCGTAAAGTTCATTCAGGTATTTGCAGGCGGCAACGGTAGCTTTACGGATATTATACCGTTCGTCCTTACCGTGACCCACCTTGAGGCCATAAGTGCGCGCAGTACCCGGCATAAACTGCCACCATCCGGCAGCGCCGCTCCTGGATACGCCCGACTTAAGCCCGGCCTCAACCAGCGGCATGTACTTGAAATCGTTGGGTATGCCGTAATGTTCCAGTATAGGCTCAATGATGGGGAATAATTTTGCCGCTTCCCTTACTAAGATACGCGTTTCGGTGCGGCTATACCTGGTTTTGATCAATGATCTTTTGAGTTTGTGATCGATGCGGGGATCGTTCACAGGAATGGGTTCATCAGCAAAGCTAACATCTTCCGAAAGGGATCTTGCCGGGTAAATATATTTATACCCCGGGTTAGCTTTTTTTTCTTTTTTGGTGCTTGTTTTGGTGTCCGTTTTAGCACAGATAAACAGACCGGAAATGACAACCATCAGCGACATTACGGAGCACGTAATTAAGCATTTTTTAATCATTTCTTATTAATTTATTAATGTAACAAAAGGTAGAATGCGCTGCAAATGTACATTATACA
>DASZWG010000005.1:0-2175 GCA_035546675.1 Mucilaginibacter sp.
TGTATAATCGACCACCAGGTATTGATCCCGGGTTAGTTTTTTCAGATGATCCAGTACATATTCGTTGTACCATATCCATACCTTCAGGTAATATTCAGCATTTTCTTTGTAATAGTCTTTCTTCCGGCTTTCGCGTTTAAAAGCCTTCCACATAAGCCGCTGCAGCCAGATGCGCGAAAGGTACCGCTGATCGATCACAAAAAAATCCCGTTTCAGCAGGGAATTGACTACCGATTTATAATCCCTGACGATCACTAAGTATTTGGCTTCGGGCAGCAGTTCGTGATACAGGCCGAGCAGCAGGCAGGTTCGTGGTTCCTTCCATCCCCACTGTTCGAAGCGGGTATTTTTCACATCAATAATGCTCCTGATCTTTTCGCGCTGGTAATCAGATACTGCGGGTTCTGTGCCGCTTGTCAAACCGGTATCCGGCAGGTTATTGCTCAGCAGTATTTCCTCGTGCATCTTCAGGAATTCCATATCCTCAAAATGCCCTTCGGTATTGCCCGGTGCGTCGCCCAGCAATTCTTCGCCAACCTGCAGGCCGCAGCTATGCAGCCAGTTGGTAACTAACGAAGTACCTGAACGGTGCATGCCCGTTATAATGAGTATTTTTTGACTCATTTAAGAATGTTTAACGGGGTATACTGAACTTTTCTGCCATCTCCTTCGCCGGGAATGATCAGGATACGTGCGCATAGGTGTTGTACAGGTATTTTTCCCTGTTAATGTTTTTGATGATAAACGAATAGATCTCGTTCACACATTCCTTTTTGGTTGCCTTGTCGGTATGGATATGCAGATCGGCATCTTCAGGAACTTCGAACGGATCATTGATCCCGGTTAAGTTTGAAAGTTTATCGGGGTGGCCCTCGGGCAGCAAGGCCCTCTTGTACAAGCCTTTGGTATCACGTTTGATCAGCACATCAATATCACAGTCAATATGGATCACCTTCACATTTTTATAAGTGCGCGCCAGCTCTTTCCTGATCGAATCATAAGGATTTATGGCGCTGATGATCGTAACGATGTTATGTGCCGAGAATTTATTGGCAATGTATCCGAGCCTTCGGATATTCTCGAAACGGTCTTCCATGGAATACTTCAGGTCCTTGAACAGCTTTTGCCGGTATTCATCGGCATCTAACAGCTCCACCAGGATGTCCTCCGAGGTGAGCTTTGTTCTTACCATCTCAGACAGCGTCGACTTTCCTGCGCCCGACAACCCGCAAAACAATAATATCATACTCTTCTTTTAAGTAAATGCGCCTAAAAACAGGTGTTATCATTTTGGGGTATTAAATAACAATTATAAGCCCGAAAAACAGAATTCGGTTTTAAATATTGTGCATTTGCCGACGAAATGATGATATGTATCGATTAATTTACAATGCATCTATATCACTTACGCGTACTACTACGTAGCAAATACCGTGTAAACACTGCCAATTTACAAAATTCTGATTTATAAATTTGGTTTTATATACAATGAAGAAACTGATATTCATAGACGATAGCCAGCTCGACCATTTCATCCTGAAAAGGGTATTGAGAAAGTACGACCTGGCCTTTGATGTGAACTGCACAGCCGATGTGCGCGAAGTGATCAGTTTCCTGGAGCAGAACAGGGGCGACGAAGAAACCCTGCCCGATATTATACTGGTTGATATTTACATGCCGGGACTTGACGGCTGGGCATTCCTCGATAAGCTGCAATCCATCTATCCGTCGCTGAGCAAGGAACCGAGGGTTTATATCCTTTCATCATCCATTAGTCCGCGCGATATCCGGCGCGCCAAAAATTACCCGTTCGTGCGGTCGTTCATATTCAAACCCATCACTAAAGAGTCGCTCGAAAAGTATATGAACGAAGAGGTAAGCAACCTGCGCTGAGCCTCCAAATGAGCGCCGTAAAGCAGCCGATAAAAAATATAAATTATTTTTTGGCTAATTGAACAGACCTCCTATATTTGCAGTCCCAAAACAAAGGGAGCATAGCTCAGCTGGTTCAGAGCATCTGCCTTACAAGCAGAGGGTCATAGGTTCGAACCCTATTGCTCCCACAAAAAGCCTCGCAAATGCGGGGCTTTTCTGTTATGCACTACTGCTACATAATTTACTCAGCATCAAAAGATCGCTATTACGTGGGATCGTGCGAAAACGTTAACGAACGGC
>DASZWG010000006.1:0-3820 GCA_035546675.1 Mucilaginibacter sp.
TTCACCTCGGCAATGCAGGGCTTTACATAGCAACCCGACTCATAACCGTCACCATCCAGCACACCGCACTCAACCACAAAACTGCCGCCTTCGGCTTTGCATTTTTCAATCGATTCGAGATACAGCCTCACCGCATCTTTATCGATCAGCGGCCCCATATGGTTATGCTCATCCAGCGGGTTACCGATACGCACCTGGCCGTAGGCTTTTATTAATTTTTGTTTGAACTGCTCGTAAATGCTCTCGTGGATGATAAGCCGGCGCGTGGTAGTACATCGCTGCCCGGCCGTTCCCACCGCGCCGAACACCGCACCAACCAATACGGTATCGATGTCGGCGTACTGGCTGATGATGATAGCGTTGTTTCCGCCCAGTTCCAGCAGACTTCTGCCCAAACGTGCGCCCACCGCTGCACCGACAGCCTTACCCATTCGCGTCGAACCGGTTGCAGATACCAAGGGTATGCGGCTGTCATTTGCCATCAGCTCACCGATCCTGCGGTCGCCGATCACCAGGCACGAAACGCCCTCGGGCACATCATTTTTCTCGAATACTTCCTGTACGATGTGCTGGCAGGCGATGGCCGTCAGCGGAGTTTTTTCCGATGGTTTCCATACGCATACATCGCCGCAAACCCAGGCCAGCATAGCGTTCCAGCTCCACACAGCCACCGGGAAATTGAAGGCCGATATAATGCCCACGATACCAAGCGGGTGATATTGCTCGTACATCCGGTGCTCAGGCCGTTCGGAATGCATCGTCAGCCCGAAAAGCTGCCGGCTTTGCCCTACGGCCAGGTCGCAGATGTCGATCATTTCCTGTACTTCGCCGTAACCCTCCTGCAAGCTTTTGCCCATTTCGTACGATACCAGCGCACCCAGTTCCTGCTTTTTGGCCCGCAATGCCTCGCCGATCTGCCGCACGATCTCGCCCCGTTTCGGTGCGGGTATGGTACGCCACTGCTTAAAAGCAGCGGCAGCTGTTTCGATCACCTGGTTATAACCGGCATCCGACGCCAGTGCTACGGCAGCTATCTTTTTACCGTCAACAGGTGAAATGACGGTCCTGGTACCTGCATCACTACTGCCTCCCCATACGGCGCCTGTACTAAATGCGCCATTATTGTCGTTTATATGTAAATGCTTTAAAATCTCCGGAATATTAAGGCTCATAATTTGTATTTTTGTCAAAGGTAAAAATCTTTAAGGCAATTTATTATCAACCCGCTCACTGCCAAAACACCCGTTTTTCTGTTTCACATTTATTATCAGAGAATTGTACCGGCGTTTGTGAAGAATGTTTGAATGTTGAAAACTAAATACCTTTACCGATGCTTACTTGTCGTAATTTAACCACAGGAAAAGCAAAAAAGCCTTAATTATGGGGCTCATTGGCAGCCCGCGTTCTGAAAAATATATTGAATGGAAGAAGACTTTGAATTTGGATTCACTGAAGACCCCAAGTTTTCAGTTGAACGTTACGAAGAGATGATTCGTAATCATGACCAGTATTTTTTTGATGCGCAGGCGTTTGAAAACATTATCGACTACTACATCGAGAAAAATGACCCGGCGAAAGCTCTGCAGGTCGTAGAGTACGCGTGCAACCAGCACCCGTTCGCCGCTGTGTTCCTGATCAAACAGGCACAACTACTCGTAGTTACCAACAAGGTAAGCGATGCTTTCGTTGCGCTCGAGAAAGCTGCCCTGCTCGAAGCATCAGACCCCGACATCTACGTGATCCGCGGCAACCTGTACGAGAACATGGAACGCTATTCCGAAGCGCTTGAAAATTACGAGAAGGCGCTCGACCTGGCCGAGGAAACCGATGAGGTATTGCTGCACATTGCCTACGTTTATCAAAACATGGGCGATTACGAAACCGCGATCACCTACCTGAAGCTATGCCTGCAGCAAAACATGGAAAACCAGGATGCGCTGTATGAACTGGCTTTCTGTTATGATGTGATGGACAACCAGCAGGAGAGCGTGCAGTTTTACCAGCAGTACATCGACAACGAGCCTTACAGCTATGCCGCATGGTATAATTTAGGCAACGCTTACACCAAGCTGGGGTTGTTCGAAAAAGCCATCGACGCTTACGACTACGCCATCCTGATCAAGGACAGCTTTGCATCGGCCTATTTTAATAAAGGTAATGCACTGGTGAATCTTGAAAAGTATGCCGAAGCTATCGAAGTTTACCGGCAAACGTTCGAGTACGAGCAGCCCAATGCCGATACTTATTGCGCCATCGGTGAATGCTACGAAAAGCTGGAACAGATGGACGAAGCACGGGCTTTTTATAAAAAGGCCGTCAAAATGGATTCAAGACTGGCCGATGCCTGGTTCGGCATAGGGGTGACGCTTGATTTTGAAGAGCGCTATTTTGAAGCGCTGCATTTTTACAAAAAAGCGCTCGACCTGGATATTGCCAACGCCGATTACTGGTTTGCCATTGCCGATGCCGAATACAAGCTGGGACACCTGCCCGAAGCTGAACATGCTTATGAGAAGGTGGTGGAGCTGAACCCGATAGATGTTGACGCCTGGCTCGATTATTCGTCTATCCTGTATGAGCAGGACCGGCTCAACGATGCGACCGAAGTGATGACCCAGGCCATCAAAAGCAATCCCGACGCGGCCGAACTGTACTACCGGATGGTTGCTTACCTGTTCGCCCTGGGTGATTATAAAGAGGCACTGAGCCAGCTTGAGCTTGCACTTTCATCCGACCCGGAAAAACATCATATCTTATTCGATTACCTTCCGCAATTGCAAAAAAATAAGGTGATCCTGGACATCATTAACCGCTACGCGAAATAATTTGCAGATGTGCATTAGTACTTGCACATCTGCACTTTTTTCCCAATCTTTGTATCGTTAAAACTTTTTGTTATAGACTATAACTAAATGTTTGGCCTATGGATTACCAGGCGATCAAAAACATCGAATTCGAGCCCGCACCTATGAACTACCCCTTGAGTAATATCCCCGTACGCACTGTTAAACCCCGGAACAGTGGCATCACGATGGTGATGGATAAGGGGCTGAGCTTAAGACAGGTTGAGGATTTTGTGGAGGTTGCCGGCCCGTATACAGACATTGTTAAACTGGGATGGGCCACCTCGTTCGTAACACCGAACCTGGAGGAAAAGCTGCGGATCTATCGCGAGGCGGGCATACCGGTCTATTTTGGCGGGACATTGTTCGAAGCATTCGTAGTGCGCGGTGAATTTGACGAATACCGCCGCACGCTCGACAGGTTCAAAATGGAACATGCCGAGGTGTCCGACGGTTCGATCGAGATCGAACACGAGGTAAAATGTGATTACATCCGCAAACTGAGCGAACAGGTGACCGTCATATCTGAAGTGGGCTCAAAAGACGTAACCAAAATATTTGCGCCTTATAAGTGGATCAAACTCATGTCTGCCGAGATCGAAGCCGGCTCGTGGAAGGTGATTGCCGAAGCGCGCGAAAGCGGCAATGTGGGCATCTACCGTGATTCGGGCGAGGTACGCCAGGGTTTGGTTGACGAGATACTGACCCAGATACCCGAGGAACGGATCATCTGGGAGGCCCCGCAGAAAGCGCAGCAGGTTTGGTTCATCAAGCTGATAGGCGCCAATGTGAGCCTGGGCAACATCGCCCCGGCAGAAGTGATACCGCTTGAAACCCTGAGACTGGGTATCCGCAGCGATACCTTCGACCATTTTTTGAATCTCTAAATACATCTGCATACGAGATCAGCCTCCGGAAATATCCGGGGGCTTTTTTGTTTGCAATAATCTTTAAATTTGATACATGAAAACCTACAG
>DASZWG010000007.1:0-3133 GCA_035546675.1 Mucilaginibacter sp.
AAGAAGAAACCGAAAATGCGCTCATTGATCTCCAGTTTCTGGGTATCGACAATGTGCTGGTGCTTCGTGGGGACGCGCGTATGGCTGACAGCGGTTTTATACCCACGCCGGGCGGCCACGCTTACGCCTGTGAGCTTTTACAGCAGGTTACGGACATGAATAATGGCAAATACCTGTACGAAGACCAGGAAGTGATGAATACCGATTTTTGTATCGGTGTGGCCGGGTATCCGGAAAAGCATTTCGAGGCGCCTAATTTAAAATCGGACTTCAAATACCTGAAACAGAAGGTAGATATGGGCGCAGATTTTATCGTGACGCAGATGTTTTTTGATAACGCCAAATACTTTGATTTCGTTAAAATGTGCCGTGATAATGGTATCAATGTACCCATTATACCGGGGCTAAAGCCTGTCACCTCGTCCAAACAACTGATCAGTTTACCTAAAATATTCCATATCGATATACCGGAAGATTTGAGCGATGCCGTTCATGCCTGCAAGTCGGAAGCCGAAGTAAAAGATGCCGGTATTGAGTGGATGATCGGTCAATGTAAAGAACTGATGAATTTTGGTGTGCCGGTGCTGCATTTTTATACGATGAGTAACCCGGGCCCGACCAGGAGAATAGCGGAAGCGATATTTTAATTGCTGATTCTTATGAAAGTCAGAGACATCATCAAAAAGCTGGAAAAAGATGGTTGGATTATGCTAAGGCAAAAAGGAAGTCACAAACAATTCATATATGGATTATTTGATTGTTTTTGAGCACGCATCGGACGGCACGATCTGGGCCGGGGTACCGGATTTACCAGGCTGTTATTCCTGCGGCGAAACATTAGATGAGGCCAAAATTCAAATAAAAGAAGCAATTGAATTTCATATTGAAGTCCTGAAGGAAGAAGGATTTAACATACCGAATCCTCAGACTTTTAAGGCTGAATTAATCCATATTTAAATTCAGCCGGTTTTTCTATCTAAGAGCGTCCGTCTAAAAAATTAAATTTAACCTTATTAGTTCTTTCTTTAGTTGCTCAGCTGAAGTAAAATGAATACAATTGATGCCGATCTTCTCTGCTGCCAGGATATTTCGGTAATTATCGTCGATAAACAGCGCTTCTCCGGGTTTGACATGGTAGCGTTCAAGCAATATATGATAAAATTCGGGCGCAGGTTTGCGCATTTTTTCTTCGCCCGAAACCACAATACCATCGAACCATTGCAGGAAATCAAATCGCTCCAAAGCTATCGGGAATGTTTCCGCTGACCAATTGGTAAGTGCGTATAACTTATACTTGTTGTTTTGCCTTAATTCTCGTAATATCTCAACCGTTTCATCAAAAGCCTCGCCCAGCATCTCTTCCCAGCGGCCATAAAATGCGCGGATATTTTCCTCGTGTTCCGGGAATTGTTTAACCAATATTTCGGTACCTTCATGTAATGGCCTGCCCGCGTCCTGCTCCTCGTTCCAGTCGGATGTGGTGACCCCGGCCAGGAAGCGTTCCAATTCCGCTTCATCATCAAATATGGTGCGGTACATGTATCGCGGGTTCCAGTCGATGAGCACAGCGCCCAGGTCAAAAATAATAGTGCTGATCGTATCAGCCATGGCTCAGCAGGTACTTTTTAAATCCTTCGAAATCTTTACCCAACGAGGTCGCATGCCTCTTTTTATGCTTCAGTTCATGTACCTGTTCCGGTATCTCAATGGACTCTGCCACATGTTTGGGCAGCACATCCGGAAATTTGCAGGGATGAGCAGTGGCCAGAAAGACGCCTGCGGCGCGGCCCGTCGGCATGTCCTGCTGCCAGTCTTTTAAGGCCTGCCATGCAATAGCGGTATGCGGGCAAGCCACATAGTGATAGCTATCGTATATGCGCTCAACAGCCGAAAGGTCTTCTTCGTCGGTATAGCTGAAGCCGGTGATCATCGCGGTTAACTGATCGGGTTTATCTTTGAACATATCCTGTATGCGCACCCAGTTGCTCGGGTTGCCTACATCCATCGCGTTGGCTATGGTTTGAACGGAGGGTTTGGGAGTATAAATGCCGGTTTTTAAAAACTCAGGAACGGTATCATTGATATTGGTTGCAGCGATAAAGTGCTGAACGGGCAGCCCCATTTTCCACGCCATGATCCCTGCGCCCAGGTTGCCGAAGTTTCCGCTCGGTACAGAAAATACCACATCGTCCATGCCTCCCTTCAGCAATTGCGCATAAGCATTGAAATAGTAAAAGGTTTGGGGTATCAGCCTGGCAATATTGATCGAATTGGCCGATGTAAGCCTGAATTTGGCATTCAGTTCGGGATCGGTGAAGGCCTGTTTCACCAGCGCCTGGCAATCATCAAAAGTGCCGCCGATCTCCAGGGCTCTTATATTCTGATCATTCGTGGTCAGCTGCAGTTCCTGAACGCCGCTTACTTTTCCTTTGGGGTACAGAATGGTGACCCGGGTATTGGGTACGCCAAGAAAGCCCGATGCAACCGCGCCGCCGGTATCGCCCGAAGTGGCTACCAGCACATCGAGCTTTTGTTCGCCCTGTTGCAGAAAATAGCTCATCACCCGGCTCATGAACCGCGCCCCGAAATCTTTAAAAGCCAGCGACGGTCCGTGGAAAAGCTCCAGCACGTAGACATTTTCTTCCAGCCCGACCACCGGTGCATAAAAGCTGATCGCATCGCTGACGATCGCTTGCAGATCATCATCGGGTATGGCCTGGTCCAGCAAATGCCTGGCCACATGAAATGCGATCTCGGGTAAAGTATAACTATCCAGGTTGTTCAGAAACTGATCATCCAGCCGCGGAATATTCACCGGCATGTAGAGGCCATTATCCTGCGGCATGCTGTTAAAAACCGCTTCGCGGAATGATACCTGGTTATTTTTATTATTGGTACTGTATAGCTTCATTTTTCAGATTTATTAATTTGCCAGATGTGAGCCCTTCACCTTTACCCTGTTACACTTGGCCCTTTATCATTAATATCGGATACATAAGTTTTTGAACCGATGCCCATGCCCGACAGATGACCCTGCAATTTTTGTGTGATCAGGTGTGCGGTTTCCATATCTTTCGTAAAGGCGAACACGGAGGGCCCCGAACCGGATATGCCAAAACTAACCGCTCCGAGC
>DASZWG010000008.1:0-6308 GCA_035546675.1 Mucilaginibacter sp.
CCAGGGATTGCTTCAACTGCATGGTCCGTTCACCCACCGTTTGCTCGAGCCTGATCTTTTCTTCTGCCAGTTGTTTAGTTCGCCATTTTACGATCCGGTAAACAGTTATCACCAGCATCACAATCATTAAAATAATAAACCACCATTTAAGATAAAACGGCTTTAAAACGATCACCGGGATAATTAACTCACTTTTACTCCATGCGCCTTCCCGGTTCTGCGCCTTTACACGCAGCGTAAATTTTCCGTATGGCAAGCCGCTGATACGGATAGAATTCTCATTGATGTAATTCCAGTCTTTATCCAAACCGTCTATCCTGTAGGCATAATGATCACCTTTGGCAAAATCGAGCAATTGAAATTCGAGCGTAAAAAAGCGATCAGATGGCGCCAATGTTATCTGCTGATCGGTAAACAACTCACGGGTCATATTAACCAGTTGATTTTGAGAACCGACAAACTGGTTGAATGCGATGACGCGTAAGGGCACGTTTAGTGACCGGGCATCCGTTACAAAATCCCCGGGATCAAACGCTATGATACCATCCAGGCCCCCAAAGTAGAGCTGTCCGTCCGCTGCTTTAAAGGACGAGGTCCGGTTAAACTCGTTGCTGGTGATACCATCAGCGGTGGTATAAGTGTTTACGGCAAATGTCTTTTTATTGAAGCGGATCAGACCGTAGTCGGAACTGATCCAAAGATTATTATACTCATCCGGCTCGATCCGGTATAAGACATCCGACGGTAATCCGCTGGCTATATTGAATTGCTGAAACACGTTCGCTTTTCTGTTCCACCGATACAAGCCCTCGCCATTAGTAGCCAGCCAGAAGATGCCGTCTTTATCAGCGTAGGCATCCAATAAGCTCAATCGTGCAATAAGCGCAGACCGGTCATTAGTAACCGACCATTGACCGCCGGCTATATTGTTAATCTTATATAAGCCATTCTCGGCAACCGCCCAGATCGTTCCTGCCCCATCTTTAAAAAAGCGATAAACGAATTTTGCTTCCGGCACATTCTTCGGGGTATAATGCGGCGAATAAAATTTCCCGGTATTAGAATTAAAGACCGAAAATCCGTCGGTTCTCCCCAGTAATAGTACGCTGTCATTCACAGAGAACATCGACCAGATTTCGTCTCTCCGGTTATCGCGGAACGGTGTGGCCGAATTTTTATTTACATCATAGCTGAACAAATTGTATCCGCCGACATACAACGATCCGTTATGTTTCACCAACGCGTAGTCGTATTGTCCATTGGCAACATTTTGCATTTTATTGCCCCGCTGCTGAAAGATGTGCGTCCATATATTCGCCACTACCCTGCTGCTGTCGGCATAGATGCCGCGCGCCTGGTTGTTTGTTTCAACCGATTGCTGTTTAACGGTAAAATAGGGCCTGAAACGGTTCTTTTCTATTTTCAGTTGTAATACACCAAATGAGGTACAGAGCCACAGGTTGCCGAAATTGCCGGGGAAAAGCTTGTAAAGGAACAGGTTATCGAAGTTTTTGATCTCCTGGCTCGAAACCACTTTTAAAAAGGCATGGTCATTCCACAGGTAGAGCCCATCCGCAGGAATATCGAGCATACTCGAAGCTCCGTCTGCCGAGCAAATTGCCTGGTACCAGTACCTGCCTTTGATCCCGTCAGTATGGTATTGCCTCGTATCGGCCGGGAATACGCTGTTGCCGCTGTGCGTTATCGCCCCGATATCAAAGGCACCTGCATTTGCCGAAGTATTATAAGTTATCAAGAGATCGTTCTGACGATCAAAGCCAATGGGCAGCGACCGCAGCGCATCTTTTTGTTTGAATTTGATAACAG
Organism: Mucilaginibacter sp.; assembly: GCA_035546675.1. Lineage (GTDB taxonomy): Bacteria > Bacteroidota > Bacteroidia > Sphingobacteriales > Sphingobacteriaceae > Mucilaginibacter. Next base: position 1,828 of record DASZWG010000008.1, read on the forward strand.
TATCAGCACTGACGAGGTATTGTGCCGACTGGTTGAAGAATTTAACCAGCGCCTTCCCTTTTGCAAATAAGCACAACGATCCGGTTCCGCGGTAGTCGATGAAAGGGTAAATATCCGCCCTGTCCGTCCAGCCACTGAACTGGTAGCGCAACCTGAAGCCATGCGCCGGCGAATATTTCCAAAGTCTGAAAGGATGGGCCGTAAGGAAACTGATCTCATCTGTGCCATCGTTGGATATCCAGTAAACATCCTGTTCTTTGAAGGGCAGGTTTGGAAATGCAGCCGTCAGTGTTTTTACATCCTGGGTTACAACGTTCATTACATCGACTTTGCCATTGGTAGTGCGCTGAAACCCGGTACCGCCGTACTCGATGAACAGGTTATCAGCGTTATCCTGTGCAAGTTGTACTACTTTGTTATCCTGCAGATGGTTTTTCTGGCGGGTAAACAGCAGGCAATTCTTTCCGTCGTAGCGATTGAGCCCATTTCGTGTACCAAACCACATAAAGCCGGCCTTATCCTGCAATCCGCAAAAAACCTCATGTGAAGCTAACCCGTCTTCGTTGGAGATCAATCTTTTAGTTATCGTGTATTTCGGGGTACTGCTATGTTCTGATTTGCTCTGTCCAATAGTCAAAGGGGCGATTATTGTCAAAATCAGGTATTGAACAATACAATAAAAATGCGGACGACTCATTCTGATGATGAAGGTACACCACATTTATATTAAAAAAGCTCCAAAACCTTCAAAAATTTTAACATTTGCCCGATTGCTCTAAACTGGTACGTCGCTCTTACCGGAAGCGATCTTATAAGGTCGCTAAAAAAATAAAATACAGGTGTGGCAGGTGAATTGGAAGTTATCCCGGAAGCTATTAAGAGCTGCAGCGATCAATAATATTGCCTACAATTTTAATGACAACGCCATTAACACCATTTATAACTTTAACCCGGTGGATAAGATCGTTGAACTTTATTAAACTATCATCAGGGAAAAAGATGAGATCATCCGGAATAAAGAAGTAGTAATAGAGTTGTACAAGAAACGCTCCGACTAATTATCAGCAAACGTGGGCGACTCTTTAATGGTCCCTGAATTAACTGTTGTTGAACTTACGGAAAGTCATTTTCATTCTTCTGTACATGATATAAGAGGATTAAATACTAACAAGATAGACACAGGCAGTATGCGATATGAATAAGGTCAAGTATTGCGCTGTTTCTTCTGTCTGATAGTCACTTTTAATTGCCTTGCTGCAATGAACATTGATAAAAGGGGCAAGAATCCTAATAATAGGTGATATTAATATTGTCTTTATTCTCTTTTTAATAGTTCCCAATATTCACCATCCGGTTTATCATATCGTATAATGCCGTGACTTTTGCTCCAGTAAAGTTTCGAAATGGCATTGGACCGGGGCACAGTTTTCCCGTTCTTAACGTCCGTGATCGTTTCATTGGGGGCAACAATTAAAACGTCGTGATATTGTATAGCTCCAATTTTAAGAACTGTGTCAGGAAGGTAGAGGAACTGATCTTTAGTGTAAACCTCGTTAGTATAAAGCCAGCCATTTTTTGTCGAAAATTGAATTTCTAATTTGGTGGCCCCGTCATTAAATAATGTCATCATGGTCAGGCTATCTAAGTAGCGAATCGTGTCACTTTTGGGGTTAGGGTCTGATCTTCTTGACACAAGCACCTCGTGTTCGATGTGTTTAAGCGGGAAGGACCACTGATTTTCCGGACTGACAAACTTAGTTATGCCTTCGAGAAATATGGTATCCATATCTCCTTTATTCGAGCGAAAAATAAGCACTTCATTACCTTTGTATGGGATTAATCCCTTATCCTTTGGTGGTATATTGTACGTAACACCATTACAGCTTGCCACAAGGCAACTGAAAATAATTAATAGCCTCGTCATTCCGCATTGTTCCTTAAACAAAAACATTTTTTCACTGATCGAATAACTTTATTTTTCCCAAAACCAAAAGGTCGCATCAACTTTGCCACCATTTCCTCCCCTGCCCTCTTCTAATACAGCAGCACGCCCTTGGTGCGACAGGCTTGCAAATGAATAATTAATACCGTGCCCAAATTTCTTGCGCTTTGTAAATGTATATTGTACCATCGGAACAACGGGCATTCGATCTAAAATGGGACAAACGATGTTTATTCACGCTTGTCTCAAGAGGTGATCCCGTTTGGATTAACTGCGTTGATCCATTTTTTGGGGGGATGCCACAAAAGGCAATTCTGATACATTTTACGTATTGGTCTTTTTATTCGCTTTGCTTTTGCAAATTCATTTGCAACGCCGGCTAATAAGAATCCCCGGCCTTTTGTGGCCGGGGTCGCTTTTGTGATCCCGTTTGGATTCGAACCAAAGACCTACTGCTTAGAAGGCAGTTGCTCTATCCAACTGAGCTACGGGACCAAAATATTATTTTAAATAACCCATTTCGACTCGGCCATCAGACCTTCCCGACTTGAGTCGGGATGCTCTATCCAACTGAGCTACGGGACCCGATATTTTTCGCGCTGCAAATATGCATAAATATTAGCAGAAAATCGTAATAAACGCTTTTTCGGGCTCTCTGCTGCTTTTAATATTTGCCAACTTACCAACAAATTATAAACATTTTTTCAACAAAATAAAGTACTGATTTACAGAAAGTTAACATTTAATAACCTTTGTAAATTACTGTATATCAAATTTGTATAGAAAACCATAAAAACCGGTTATCAACACTCCGTTTATTAACTCACAGAAGAACCTGTATTAACCACTGTAACAACAATTTAACTCTCGCGTAAAACACGGCATTCGAAACTTTTAGAAGGATACCGTGATGATTGTAAAAGACTTAGTTAAGAAAAAAACAGCTCAACCCCTGATCGCCTTATCAGCTATCGCTATATTATTATTTGCATCCTGTCAGAAAGATCCCCAGGTTATGCCAAGCGCATCGTCGGTTACTAACCTGGTTGCAGGCAAGACAGAGGCTTCATCAGATACATCCAGCATTTCATCCGGCATTGGCAAAAACACTTCAGCAGTAGCCGACAGCAGTAAAACGTCTGTTTCTTCAGGAGCATCAGTTACCAATACAGGCAATACAGCAGCACCTGCCGCTACGACAACATCCGGCACTGCTGCGACCAGCGGTTCATCTAACAACAGTACAACAACCGGCAGTTCGGCAGGTACGACAACAACCAAGAGCACGACTACAACTGCTCCTGCTTCAGGTACGACAACATCAAAAACAACAACATCAGGTTCGACCGGAACAACTACCACTACATCAGGTACAACCAAAACGTCAGCCACTACCGCCAGCAGTGCGACGAGTACAACAACGAGCAGCGGCACGACTGCCACGAAACCCAATATCAATACCGCTCCGTCAACAACCACTACCACCACGACAACAGGCAGTGCAAGCAGCCAGCCAACGACCATAGTTTCGGGAAGCACTACTACGACTACTAATACAACAACTACAAAAAGTACATCTGCAACCACAACCACTGCTCCCAAAATTGCTTCGGCTTATAAACTTGCTGCACCGATCGTACTGAAAAACCAGAGCAATCTGACCATCTCGGGCGATTCGATCAACGGGGGGGCAGGCCCATGTATCAGCCTGACCAACTGCACCAATATTCATATCACCAAATGTAAACTGATGAACGGAACGACGGTTAGCTCAACCGGTCTGAACCTTTATGGCTGCAAAAACATTACAATTGATTACTGTTTTATTTCAAAGGTAGCAACCGGTGTATATGCACAAAACAGCAGTACGGTTGTGGTCGATAACAACCAGTTCCTGAATATGATGGGTCCCTATCCGCGCGGAGCTTATGTTCAGTTCAACAATGTGAGCGGCGGCGGTAACAGGATAACCAATAACAAGGGTGAAAATGTTGCCGGACAGAGTAACCCCGAGGATGGCATAAATCTTTATAAGAGCAACGGACTGTCGACTGATCCGATCCTGGTATCAGGCAACGAGTTGCGAGGCGGAGGCCCTAGTACAACCGGTTCTGGTATCACTGTTGGCGATCAGGGCGGTAGTTACCAAACCATAACTAATAATACTTGTGTAAATACGGGTAATATCGGCATGCAGGTTGCAGGTGGAACGTATATAAACATGAGTAATAATACGATCTACAGTACAGCAACTTCTATATCTCACCTGGGTCTCGGGTGCGGCAATTATTCCGGGACAGCAAGTAATAACATTACCATGGGCGGAAATAAGATCAAATGGATGTGCGGAAAGGCCTCTGACCTGGCTTACTATCCGGCAGGCACTACAGTCGTCGAAAAGGATGAGTCTGTGCAATCCGGGTTGGCAAAACCCGCCGGATGGGGCACAAATATATTGAGTGCAACGATCAGCGCGAACATCCTTCCGACAACACTGATCGATTTTAAGTAAACTGAAAAAGAGACCTCAATAAGAGCC
>DASZWG010000009.1:0-2874 GCA_035546675.1 Mucilaginibacter sp.
CCCGGTGATCACCTCAACCCGTTTGAGCGCCGATACATAATCCTTGCTGATGAGTGTGCCGGGGTGCGCAGGTTCAAAGGTGTTTTTGATACGCAGGTTGATCCCGCCGATCTCCAGCGGTTTGGAAGCCTTTGGGTGAATGGCCTCCATGCCTACGTCAGCAAGCTGGTCGGCAATATCGTAATTGGTATAACCTACAGGTTTGCAGTTTTCGACGCCCACGATCGCCGGGTCGGCGGTGGACAGGTGATATTCCTTGTGGATAATGGCCTCGCCGGGGTGCAGTATCTCGGCAATTTTGCTAAAGGTAACCTCGGAGTAGCCCCGGTCAAATTCGCGCATGATACCTTCGGTACCTTTGGCGTAGCCCGTGACGATGCAGATACAGGAGGCCAGGTCGACACCTGCAAAAGAATCACGTATCCGCTGATCGATGGTCAGCGGCCGGGGATCATCAAAACCGCTCAGGTCAACACGGCGCACATGGATATCTTTTTGTTCAAGGATATTCGCCAGGACGAATGCGGAATGGGTCTCGCCGATCGAAGCCAGTATTTCGCGCGCGGCCTGCAGGATACCATCACGGTTTACGTATCCTGATACAAGCACGTTAGCCAGGTTTTCGAGGTAATTTTGGGCCTTCTGCACATGTTCATCAATAAAAGCATCTGCCTCGTTTAATGACAGGCCCAACTGCTGGTATTGTCGGTTAAGTTTTTTGAGATGATCGAGCATCTCCTTAAGCGGCTGGTGAAAATCGGAGGAACCGGCAAAGTGGTGGTATACGCCCGGCGCTTTGGTTTTCTTGTTCTCGAGCAACAGGTTGGTTACGCCCGAAAAAGCTGAAACCACAAATACCCGGTTATAGAGCTCGCTGCCCGAGCGCCCGAAAAAGATGATATTATCCAATACTTCCTGCAGCGCGCTCATCGAGGTGCCGCCGATCTTTTCAACAGTCAACATGGGGGCGAAACTATGCAATTTCCTGTAAAAAGATTACAGTGTTTTCGCGATACTGTCCAGGAAAAATAAGGTTATTCGTGATGCGTTATCTTAAAAGTTCTCTGCAGACCCTGTTGCTGCCGCCTGCAGAGAACCCAATACCTATTGCGTGATGGAGACCGTACCCATATCGGTCACCTGGCCGTTGGTTACGACAACGCTATTGACCGTTTTGGACATGTAAGGCGAATCCGGTACAAAATTTACCTGATAGGTTCCTGCCGAGAGCCCGGGGAAGTAAAATTTGCCGGTCGCATCCGTAACAGTGCCTACAGTGTCAGTCCCCTCAATTGCGTAAACCTTGGGATTTGAATCGGCCGGGTTGACCATACCGGTAATACTGCCCGATACAGCCTGGGAAACGGCCCGTATCACAGGTTTTAAGATGTATTTCCCGTTTCCGGTGAGCACGATAGATTGAGCAGCGTCAAAGTCGAGCACAAATGTATAATCTATGCCCGCTTTTAAAGTATCCTGCACATTCAGCTTAACACCTGATTCCTGTCCGCTCGGCGTGGTCAAATTGTACGAATTACCGCCGACTACAACTTCATTTCCCGTATTGTCAAGTATGAGTCGGATCTGCTCCAAACGACCGGCCGGGATATCTGTGGCTGCAAGCAGCGTATCCTTGCCCAGCATAAAGTGAAGGATATCGATCGGGCCGCCGCCTACATTCAGGGTTTGCTGTCCGCCGGAAGTTATCACCACAACTTGTTTTACATTCAGCATAACTGCATCGTAGGCCCCGGGTGCATCGCTTAATTTGATCGAGACGCGGGCATTCATGGCTGAAGATGAGTTATTCTTTTTGCATGATGCCAATCCCAGGCCTATAACAGCCAGGGAAAATAAGATGATCTTTTTCATAGTAGTTTTCTTGTAAAATATTATTTCATAAGGGTAAAAAGTGAAACATTTCTCAGGCTAAAATGTTTGATTCGGTCAATCGTACCATCAATAAGGCATTGGTACAGTTAGCGAAATAATTTTTATCTGTAGTTGACGAAGGGGATATGTTTCTGAACATTATCAGGTATGTGAACATAAATAAAAAAAGACCATCAATACATGATGGCCCCTTGTTTTATGATCCGGGTGAGGTTCGGATTTAATACTTAAATGACCTCTCCGCTTATTTAGAATTTAAATGTGATACCGGCATTGAGTACCGATAAACTCTGGTATCCCAGTTCAGCATACACCGCCAGGTTCGACTGGAAATAGTACTTACCGCCGGCAAAAACGCCTAATCCAAGTCCGCTTGCTGTACCTGTGGCATAGCCCTGGTTATCGCTTACATTCACGATAACATAGCCTAAGCTGGCGCCACCGTAAACATCAAAGTTATCGGGTATCTGCCAAAGCTGGTTAAAATGATAAGACCCGCGTACGCCCAGGAAAGTGGCATTTTCTTTCAGTGTATAAGCCAGTCCCGGAACAGTATAGCTGTATTTTGAGCTGGCATATGATATCATGCCGCCAACGCTGATCGCATCGGTAACGCCATGCTCAAAAGATACCGTCGGGTTGATGGGCAGGGATGCGGAATATCCGGAGCCGAAAAAAGGGCTGCCCAAACCTATGCCCACATTGAGCAGGTTATCGCCATTGCTGAAAGCTGACGATTGGGATTGTGCCATCGCCAGTGAACCAGTCATGACGATCAGTAAAGCCGTAAGGAGTAGATTTTTTTTCATGATGATTAATTTTAATGGTTGATAGTTAGGTATTATTCGTCAAAACAAACCTACGGAAATTTTAAAACAAATATATCCCGATAAGAAGATCACAGCCGGGGACATGTACCAGGCCCAGGCGTCTTTGGTGCCCGATGCTTTTAGCGATTGCTGTACAATATTGATCAGCATG
>DASZWG010000010.1:0-6889 GCA_035546675.1 Mucilaginibacter sp.
ATATTCGGCGCTAAAGTCGAGGCCAACCTGATCCAGCCGACGTACATCACCGACTACCCCATCGAAATGACGCCGCTGGCCAAAAAACACCGCAGCAAACCAGGACTGGTAGAGCGTTTCGAACTGTTTGTTAACGGTAAAGAGATCGCCAATGCTTATTCGGAACTCAACGATCCCATCGATCAGCGTGCGAGGTTCGAGGAACAATTGGTATTGGCCGGCCGCGGTGACGAGGAAGCCATGGCCATGGACGAGGATTTTCTTCGCGCGCTGGAATACGGGATGCCGCCTACATCGGGTCTGGGCATCGGTATCGACCGTTTAGTGATGCTGCTCACCAATCAGCATACCATACAGGAAGTGCTTTTCTTCCCGCAAATGCGCCCGGAAAAGAAGGCAAAAGTTGCCTCGGCTGAGGATTTTATACAGATCGGCGTTCCGGCCGAATGGGTGCAGGTGCTTAATAAAATGGGCTTCAATACGATAGAGGAATTAAAAGCCGCCAACCCCAATAAGGTGTTCAATGACCTTGGCGGAATGCGGAAGAAGTTGAAGCTCGAAATCACTATGCCCGCCCGGGAAGTGGTAATGGCCTGGTTCTCGTAAACCGATTATTTAAAGATCATAGTTCATAGTAAAACTTTCGTTTAGCTGTAAACAATACCCTGTTTATGACGATCTGGTTTACAATTTGTTAATGAAATCATAAAATAAATAGAACTTTTCCATCGAAATGTCTGTATAACTTTATAATTACACAAGTTATGCGAATTTTATGACTAATTCAATTTTAGAAATCACTGAGAACGAATACCTTATAAAACTAAACAGGAGCAACTTCGACCTGGGTTTTATCAGGAGTTTGCTGAAGATCGTCGAGGTAGCGAATCCTGTGTCGGAAGAACAGGTCGTCTTTCCCGAGAGGTACTCATCGCCGAGGGATAACCACTCATCGGAACCGGATTATTACAGCTCTATTGAAGAAAAATAGGCTTTAAAAGTTGTCTCTTTTAAAGCCTATTTTTTTGCTTAATGCTGCCGGTATCCTCCGCGTACAACCTGCTTATCCATTTGCGCCATCTGGGCCTTCATCATCTTGATCTGGTCGGCAAGTAATTTGTTTTTATCGTCTTTGGTTGCTTCCTGCAGGTACATCTGTGCTTCGCGCTTGTTGCGTTTTGCCATCGCTATACCCGCCAGGCTCAATTTGGCCAGCGCAATGTTATGCGACATTTTCATACCAAGTGAGAGGGCCTTTTTAAAAAATTTTTCCGATTTCATCGGCGCTTTGCGCGATTCCATCAAACCCAGCAACAGGTTATAATACCCGTATTGCTTTTTGTTTAGTTGTTTTTCATAGTCGGTGATCTTACCCAACCATTGTTCAGCCTTGTCCATGTTCTCTTTGCGCAGAAAATACTGTGCGATAAGCATATTCTCGTTAAAAAAGTAGGTGAGCAGGATTATGCCCCCGATAAAAAAAACCAGTATGCCCCAGCCCCATATCCCGAAAACGCACATTGCGACACCGGCACCGGCCACGACACAGGCTATGATCAACCTGAAAATATTTGACATGATATTCTGATGCTAAAAATGAAGTGCAAATATCCGTTTATTTGTACTTTTAACCAACTTCTGTACAATATATTTATGGCGATAGACCTTGAACCCTCCTGGCTGCGGATACTGCACGATGAATTTGAAAAAGACTACATGATCAAACTCAAAGCATTTCTGAAACAGGAAAAGGAAGCCGGTTATACCATTTATCCCAAAGGCAGCGATATTTTTAACGCATTCAGGAAAACACCATTCGATCAGTTAAAGGTCGTATTGCTGGGACAAGATCCTTATCACGGCCCGAACCAGGCGCACGGGCTTTCATTTTCGGTGCAAAAAGGTGTTACTTCTCCCCCGTCGCTCAAAAATATTTTTAAAGAATTATCGACCGACATACCCGGCTTTGTGATCCCGAATCACGGCGACCTGACCGAATGGGCCGAACAGGGGGTAATGCTGCTCAATGCAACCCTGACCGTAAGGGCCGGTTCGCCGGGGTCACACCAGAAAAAAGGCTGGGAGATTTTTACCGACACCGTGATCAGCAAGATTTCCGAACTGAAGGAAGGGATTGTTTTTCTGCTTTGGGGGAAATTCGCGCAGGCCAAAGCAGAACTGATCGACGCCAAAAAGCACTTCATTCTAAAAGCTGCCCATCCATCACCCTATTCAGCCGATTACGGCTTCTTCGGCTGCCATCACTTCTCGAAGACGAATGAAATTCTAATTAAAGAAGGCAAAACGCCTATCGACTGGCAGATCAGCCCCCTCTAAATCTCCCCCTGCAGGGGATACTTTTAATCAGTTCCGTAAATTATTTTGTATTAAGTCCTCCCTACCGGGGAGGGTTGGGTGGGGCTAATACTCCAGCGGAACTATCGGTTCTTTTTTACTGGTTGACATGATCATCATGGTCTGGAAGGTTTTCACTACCGGTATGCGGCTGATCTTTTCCATGATGAGTTGCTCGTACGATTTGATATCCTTCACATAAACCTTCAGCAGGAAATCGCATTGCCCGGTAACATGGTGGCACTCGGTTATTTCCTTAATGTTTTTGATCTCGTCAAGAAATACCTGGATGGTATTGTTCTTATGAAAATCGAGCGAAACCTGGATAAAAGTTTTGATACCGAGACCGAGTTTTTCCTCATCTACCAGCGCGTGATAGCTTTTGATATACCCCCCTGCTTCCAGTTTGCGCACACGTTCAAGGGTTGGCGCGGGCGAAAGCCCGATCTCATTTGAAAGCTGCAGGTTGGTGATGCGGCCGTTCTCCTGTAAAATGCGGAGTATCTGGAGGTCTATCTTGTCAAGTTCGGCTGCCATGGCGGATGCAAATATATATTTTCCGCATCTTACAGAATAAAATTTTTTGTAAATATCATCACACAGAAATAAATTTCTTTAAAAATTTTTAGATTAGTCTAAATTTTTAATTAGATTTGCCTTAAATGAATACGTTCACCGAAGAGAATTATCTGAAAGCTATCTACCATCTCGGCATTCGCGAGGAGAACGTTGGCACCAACCAGATAGCCGCGGCGCTGAATACCAAAGCTGCTTCGGTAACGGATATGCTGAAAAAACTGGCCGATAAAGAGCTGATCAATTATACCCGTTACCAGGGCGTGACGCTGACATCCGAAGGTGAAAAAGTTGCGCTGAGTATTATCCGTAAGCATCGCTTGTGGGAATATTTTTTGGTTGAGAAGCTCAATTTTAAGTGGGACGAGGTACATGATGTGGCCGAGGAACTGGAACACATTTCGTCACAAGAACTGATCGACCGGCTGGATGATTTTATGGGGAATCCGAAATATGACCCGCACGGCGACCCAATACCCGACAGTAAAGGCCAAATCAGGTCGCATGAGCTCAAACCGGTTTCGCTCGTCGGGGTTAACAGATCAGGGGTGATATCGGGCGTACGCGACCATTCACCTGCATTCCTGCAATATTTAGATAAAATGTGCCTGACCATCGGCAAAAAAATAAAAGTGGAAGAGATCAATACATACGATCATTCGCTGATCATTAGCGTTGAGGATAAGACAGTGCACATTAGCCGCGAGGTTGCCAATAATTTGTTAATAGCCCTATGAATACCGACCACAGCCGTTCGTTAAGCAATGTGCACAGCTCGATCATGACGGAAGAGCGGATCGGCTGGCGCAAACTGCTCGCCTTCCTGGGGCCGGCCTACCTGGTAAGCGTTGGCTATATGGACCCCGGAAATTGGGCCACCGATATAGCAGGGGGCAGCGCATTTGGGTATACGCTGATATGGGTATTATTTGTATCGAACCTGATCGCCCTGCTGCTGCAATCGCTTAGTGCCCGGCTCGGCATCGTGCGCGGCCTCGACCTGGCGCAGGTGTCAAAAAGTACTTATCCGCGGTATGTCAATTTATGCCTGTACATCCTGGCTCAGATCGCGGTGATTGCCTGCGACCTGGCCGAGGTGATCGGAATGGCTATTGGCCTCAATCTGCTTTTCCACCTGCCGCTTATCTGGGGCACATCGCTCACGATCACAGATACCATACTGATGCTGTTCCTGATGAACCGGGGGATGCGAAAGCTGGAACTTTTTATCATATCGATGATTTTCGTGATCGGCATGGCTTACCTGATCGAAATGTTCATCGTTCAGCCGGATATCATCGGCATTGCCAAAGGTTTTGTGCCGAACAATTTGTTCGGGGGTGACAAAGCAAGCCGCGAAATGCTGTATATCGCTATCGGCATTATCGGCGCTACGGTAATGCCGCATAACCTGTACCTGCACTCGTCGCTGGTACAGACCAGGAAGATCACCCGCACCGATGAGGGCATCAAAGCAGCCATCAAATTCAACTTGTTCGATACCAGCATCGCTCTTAACCTTGCTTTTTTCGTCAATGCGGCTATCCTGATACTGGCTGCAGGGGCTTTCTTCAGGAACGGTTACTTCCAGGTAGCCGAGATACAGGATGCTTATAAACTGCTGGAACATATCTTCGGCACGCTGGCCCCCGTGCTGTTCGCCATTGCGCTGATCGCCTCGGGCCAAAGCTCGACCATTACCGGCACACTGGCCGGGCAGATCATTATGGAAGGACATATCAACCTTCGTATCGAACCCTGGCTGCGCCGCCTGCTTACACGCCTGATGGCCATTGTACCGGCTGTGGTAACGATCGTTTATTTCGGCGAAAACGGCCTCGGTAATCTCATCATCCTGAGCCAGGTAGTGTTAAGCCTTCAATTGGGTTTCGCGGTCATCCCGCTCATTCATTTTACGTCGGATAAAAAACGCATGGGTAAATTTGCCATCGGCCCCCGGACAAAAACGGTGGCCTGGTTATGCGCAGTGCTGATCGTCGGTCTGAACGCCAAATTAGTTTTCGGACAAATAGTTGAGTGGATCAAACAATATCCGCATGCTGCTATATGGATCTATACACTGGTGATACCCGTAACTGTAGCTGTAGCATTGCTGCTGGTGTATGTGTTCCTGCGGCCACTGCTGTTCAAACACCGCGACAGACCGTCGCAGGTTCCGCACGGGCTGGCAAGGGAGATCACGGATTTCAGCCCGATCGTTTACCAGCGCATCGGCATCACGATCGACTTTTCGAAAAATGATAAAGACTGTATCCGTCATGCCATTATGCAGGGTGGCAAAAATGCGCAGTACACACTGATTCATGTGGTCGAGACGGCTGCCGCAAATTATTACGGAACTGAGGTGATGGACCATGAAACACAAAGCGACGCTAATAACCTGGATAAATATGTGCAGTCGATGAAAGAAAGTGGGTATGATGCCCAGGGGAAAATCGGGTTCGGGCGACCGGCCAAAGCGATCACGCAGATCGTTAACGAGGAACATATTGACTTCCTGGTCATGGGTTCGCACGGGCATAAAGTGATGAAGGATCTGATCTTCGGCACGACGGTCAACTCGGTGCGCCACATGGTGAATATCCCCGTGCTGGTGGTAAAACCCGCCAGATAATTCGCATATTTGCGGTCCGGATGAAGCAGGATATTTACATCAAAAATAAAAAGGCAAACTTCGAGTATACGATACTTGACCGGTACACCGCTGGTATTAAACTGCTGGGCACCGAGATCAAATCCATACGCGAAGGCAAAGCCAACCTGAACGATTCCTTTTGCTCATTTATCGATGACCAGCTTTATGTGCGCAACCTGCACATTTCGGAATATTCGCATGGTTCGTTCTATAACCACGAGGCCAAACGCGACCGCGTGCTGCTGCTGAATAAAAAGGAACTGAAAAAACTGCATACCCGCAGCGAGGAAAAAGGATTAACCATTGTACCGCTCGCGCTTTTCATCAGCGACCGGGGCTTTGCCAAGCTGGAGATCGCGCTGGCGCAGGGTAAAAAGGCTTTTGATAAGCGCGAATCGATCAAGGAGCGGGATACGAAGATCGAGATGGATAGGGCGTTGAAGAGATAACCCCCTAACTCCCTGAAGGGGGAATCTACTTTCGCAAACGTTCAATGTATCTGCGAAATCTGTTTATTAGTATACCAGCCTGATTTCCGAATTCTAATCGTACCACCCCCTTCAGGGGGCTGGGGGGCTACCACGCCTTATCTCCCACCAGCGGTACAAATCTGAAAGTGTCCAGCACGTGCTTTTCAAAATCGTTCTCACTGGTCTTCAATATGGTGACCATTTTTTGCGTTTCGGCATCACCGACGGGGATAACCAGGATACCGCCTGTTTTTAGCTGTTTCAGTAGCTCTTCGGGAACAGTTGGCGCTCCGGCGGTGACAATGATCTTGTCGTAGGGTGCATGCTCTGGAATACCTTTTGAGCCATCGCCCAGGAAAAAATGAGGCTTATAGCCCATGTAGGGGAGCACCTGTATCGTACGATCGTACAATTTGGCCTGCCGCTCGATGGTGTACACATCGGCGCCCAGTTCGAGTAAAATACAGGCCTGGTAGCCTGAACCCGTGCCGATCTCGAGCACTTTATCGCCTTTTTTGATATGCAGCAATTCTGTTTGATAAGCTACTGTATAGGGTTGCGAAATGGTTTGACCCTCACCTATCGGGAAGGCAATATCCCGGTAAGCCTGGTTCCAGAAGGTTTCATCAAAAAAGAAATGACGCGGTACTTTACCGATGGCCTTCAGTACTCGTCCATCCTCAATGCCCTTCTTTTTCAGCGTTTCGACCAACTGCTTCCGGGCGCCCTGCTCACGGTAATTATCGACAAACTTATACGCCATGGCACAAAAGTAAACACGAATAAACCGCCGAGGGCTTGCTGTGGAAAAATTGTACCATACTCAATATCA
>DASZWG010000011.1:0-2019 GCA_035546675.1 Mucilaginibacter sp.
ATTCAATCGGGCGACCTGGATACCAGCGACAGCCTGACCGTAGAAAAATTGATATCCAATGACCGGACAAAAATTTATCCTGAAGCATACCGGCTTACCCAGCCTTTTTCGCCTCATAAATCCGCTGCGATAGATGGCATTACGATCGACCCGGAAAAAATTGTCATGCCGCAAACCTCCAATGTACTGATCATTGAAGGCGCCGGCGGATTAATGGTCCCGCTCAATTCGGATTTCCTGATGATCGACCTGATAAAAAAGCTGGGATCGGAAGCCATTCTGGTATCGCAGAACTACCTCGGCAGTATCAACCATACCCTGCTTTCGGTGCAGGCGCTTAAACAACACGGTATCCCCATAAAGGGTATCATTTTTAACGGTGAGCCCGATACCAGCAGCCAGGATTACATCCTGCAGTATAGCGGGATCCGGTTGCTCGGTTATATCCCCCAATACCCGCATACGGATAAAGAAGCTGTTCTTGATGCATGCCGTCACATCAGTTTGGAATAGCCGGCAAAGCATTTTGCCAAATAAAGAATTTGCCCCACCTTAGTGTTTTCAATTATTCAACCGCTTCATGAAAAATATTTCGGTAATAGGCTCGGGCACAATGGGTAACGGCATCGCGCACACCTTCGCCCAAAACGGGTTTAAGGTATCTCTTATTGATATCAGCGATTCAGCATTGCAAAAGGCACTGCAAACCATTAGTAACAATTTAGACCGGCAGGTAAAAAAAGGGCTCATTGATGAAAGCACCAAAACCGCAACACTTTCGAATATCGCCACCTACACTGACCTGAAATCAGGTGCAGCCGAGGCAGACCTGGTAGTTGAGGCAGCGACGGAAAACCGGGAAATAAAGCTGAATATCTTCAAACAGTTGAGCGACATTTGCAAACCTGAAACCATACTGGCCTCTAACACCTCATCTATTTCGATCACAGAGATCGCAGCGGTTACAAAAGATCCGTCAAAAGTTATCGGGATGCATTTTATGAACCCCGTACCGGTAATGAAACTGGTTGAAGTGATCAGGGGATATGCCACCAGCGACGGCGTTACCGACCTGGTGATGGAGCTGTCCTATAAATTAGGTAAGGAGCCGGTTGAAGTAAACGATTACCCCGGTTTTGTGGCTAACCGCATCCTGATGCCCATGATCAATGAAGCGATCTATGCCTTACACGAACGCGTGGCCGGTGTAACGGAGATAGACACGGTAATGAAATTGGGCATGGCCCACCCAATGGGCCCCCTGCAGCTGGCCGACTTTGTTGGCCTCGATGTTTGCCTGGCTATTTTAAGGGTACTGCACGATGGTTTCGGCAATCCGAAATATGCTCCCTGCCCGCTTCTGATCAACATGGTGACCGCCGGACACCTGGGTGTAAAGTCGGGAAGCGGTTTTTATAAATATACTCCCGGAAGCAAAGACCTGGTCGTGGCTGACAAGTTCGCCCGGTAAGATTCTAAACTTTTTCCCTGTTTGTTTGTCAAAGGATAAATACCTGTAAAAACAAATAGAGATGAAATCATTAGCAAAATTGGGAATACTGGCTGCAATGAGCGGCGCTTTATTCCTGTCATCCTGTGCGGGTGAATATTATGTGACCGATGAACCGGCGGATGTTGTATATGAAAGGCCGGTCGCTCCGTATGACGGAGCCGTCTGGATAGAAGGCGACTGGGTTTGGAGTGGTGGAAGATACGTGCGCGAGCACGGGCATTGGGCGCATCCCCGCCCGGGTCGTACTTATGAAAAGGGCCACTGGGAACATAACGACCGCGGATACAAATGGCACAAAGGCCGCTGGCATTAACCCCCTTCCCCCTGAAGGGGGAGACTTATACAAAAAAACCCTTTGAACTAATAAAGCCCGAAGGGTTTTTTCATTGCTATGTTTTCGCTCCTTAGGTGATGTGGGTATTTACATCCGTTCGGGCACTTCGATACCCAGCAAACCCATACCTTTTTTGATCACGTTGGCCGCTGCAGCGGCCAACTGAAGCCTG
>DASZWG010000012.1:0-7377 GCA_035546675.1 Mucilaginibacter sp.
GGTTAGTAGTAGCTGTACCGGCGCTTTTTCTGAATTTGACCATCGTTACCGACCTGACCAGTATCGGTACATTATTCGCCTTTGTGCTGGTTTGCGGCGGTGTATTGCTATTACCGAGAGAGACCACGCATCGCCGCGGCCGGTTCCAGATACCTTATATCAATTCTCAATGGATAATACCGCTATTATTCATTGCCGGAATTTATTTTTTCAGGGGGTTTATCGTACAAAAATTTACAGAAAACAACGCACACGAGAATTTCCCTTTCTTTATCTTCCTGCTTTTATCGGCTGCATTAACAGTTACAGCATTCATCAAAAAACTCTCGCTGATACCTGTTTTAGGCTTGCTGAGCTGCATGTACCTGATGACGGAAATGGGCTATACCAACTGGCTGCGTTTCCTGGTATGGCTGGTGGTCGGGCTGGTTATCTATTTTTCGTACAGTTATAAAAACAGCGTCATCGCGAGAGACAGCACTCCGGAACCAGAAAAGATTTAATCATTTGCTAATCTAATTTGATTAATTTAGCTGTAATGCATTTCAGCACGATCGATATCATCGGCTACCTGGCTGCTTTTGGCACCACAATCTCGTTTTTGCCGCAGGCGATCAAAACCATTCAAACCCGAAACACCTCTGGTATATCGCTTTACATGTACATCCTGTTTACCATGGGTACGCTGTTCTGGCTCATTTACGGGTTATCGATCGGCAGCCTGCCCGTTACCATTGCGAACGCGGTTACCTTTGTGTTCGCAAGTATTATCCTGGTGTACAAGCTAAGATACAAGTAAGCCTTACACCGGATCAATTAATCCATCCTGTGAAGAGTGACAGATTCCGGGTCGGCGATCATCAGCGGAACTTTCTCAACTGTAACAAAGCTAAGGTCTAAGCCAAAGCCACGCTCTTCCGATAAGCTCATTTTCTTCAGGTAGACGTAAAAATCCATGATAAAGCGTTCGTAAAACGACAGGCTGGCCGAACGCGACATTACTTTCTCGATCACGACGAAGCGGAAGTCGCCCACAATCTTGTGTTTATGAAGCGACCGGTAGGTGCTGGTAATATTCACCTCGCCTTTTTTGACCAGGTCTTCGACCACCTTCCTGAACAGGAGGTTGATCTTCTGTTCAACCCGGAAGCCGAGTTTAAAATCAATGCGGATCAGCTTGTTCGGCACCAGGAAATCGACCTCGTACTCCCGCTTATAAGGTTCGTCCACCACGTCAACATGCACCAGCCAGTACACGTCGGCCCGTTTGGGCTGCTTTTGCAGGATAGAATAAATGATCTTGGATTCGATCTCCGAATTAAAATTCGCACTCGTCAGGTAAACTAATTGCGAGGCATACTTCGGCACAGTCTCATCCTCGCTCAGCTCTTTGATGATGTTGTAGTAATCTTCTATGGCAACAAATTTAACATACCGGTTCCTGATCTTACGGGCAGCATGCCAGGTCCACATGATCGAGAACAGCAATGCACCTACCGACAGCGTAAACCAGCCGCCATGTATAAATTTGAACAGGTTGCCTGACAAGAACGTGATTTCGATCAGCAGGTAAACAGCCAGGAATATACCGATGATATAACCGGGGAATTTCTTTTTGGCCAGGAACTTCGAGACCAGTATGGTGGTCATCAGCATGGCCACGGTTATACTCAAACCATACGCCGCCTCCATTTTGTCGGAATGCCCGAACAGCAGCACCACGCCGATACATCCTCCGCACAGCAGCCAGTTAACGCTGGGCACATACAATTGTCCCTT
Organism: Mucilaginibacter sp.; assembly: GCA_035546675.1. Classification (GTDB taxonomy): domain Bacteria; phylum Bacteroidota; class Bacteroidia; order Sphingobacteriales; family Sphingobacteriaceae; genus Mucilaginibacter. Next base: position 1,780 of record DASZWG010000012.1, read on the forward strand.
CTGCTCTGTAGGGTAGTTGATACGTACTTTGGGCCATAAATTAAGCCTTACCGCTTCAGCAATAAGTGTATAGGAGCCTGATATCAGCGCCTGGCTGGCAATAATAGCTGCAATGGTAGCGATACCAATACCGGTTATAAGAAACCATTGCGGCATGATCTCATAAAAAGGGTTATGCAGATTCAGGTCCATTTTCTGGCCGCTGCGTTGCAGCAGCCACACCGCCTGGCCCAGGTAATTGATCACTAAGCAGCTTTTTACATATATCCAACTGATACGGATATTACTGCGGCCACAATGCCCGAGATCGGAATATAGCGCTTCGGCCCCTGTTGTACACAGGAAGACTGCGCCCAGGATAAGGAATGCATCAGGGCTTGTAGTGAGTAATTCAAAAGCATAATAAGGGTTCAGCGCCTTAATGATCGACGGCATCTGTACCACAAACGACATACCCAGCACGCCCATCATAGTAAACCACAGGAACATGACGGGCCCGAAGGTTTTCCCTACCAGCGAGGTACCGAACTGCTGGATAATAAAAAGACCCGCGATAATAAAAATCACAACCGTGATCGTATTCATGTGAGGGAACTCGGTTTGCAGGCCTTCAATTGCAGCAGAGATAGTAATAGGCGGCGTAATAATACCGTCGGCAAGCAACGCACATCCCCCAACTACTGCGGGAACCACGAGCCACTTAGCCCTGCGCCGGACAAGAGAAAACAGTGAAAAAATGCCGCCTTCACCCTTATTATCAGCTTGTAAGGTTATAACAACATACTTTAGCGTCGTTTGTAAAGTAAGCGTCCAAAAAATACAGGATACGCCCCCCAATATCAATAGCCTGGATATATGCTGGTCGCCAACAATGGCTTTGAATACATACAACGGAGAGGTGCCGATATCTCCGTAAATTATGCCGAGACTGATGAGAAAGCCGGCTGCGGATAATTTTTGCAGATTTTTATGCTGTGTCACCGGATAAAAATAGACTTTTTAAATGGTAAATGTTAACTTTAGCTTACATCTTTCACCATCTGAAAAATTTCGGCAAATATGTGATTATAAAATCCTTTTTTGTTAAATTTTGTTAAAATGTTTTTACAACGCCTGGTGATTTACAGATGATGGGTGCATTATTCGTACTTTTGTATAGAAACTTAAAGCATGAGGCAAAAATCTACTTATATTTTTTCGTGGATAATACTGGCTGTCATGGCAATTTCTGTGCATTTTGCCTATGCGGGTAGTATTGCGCCTCAAAAATCGGATACGACTACCAACATACGTATCCCTAAACCCAAACTGATACCCACAAGAAGTTCCTATCTGAAGACCGGTTTACATCTTGCTCTTCCCCCGCTAAAGCCCGCGGCAACATCGGCTCAAAAAGTAAATGTTATCCGTTCAGATGACAAGCTGCTTACTGACGTGCAGGTGTATCCCAATCCGGTTACCGATGAGGTTAATATCAAATACACGCTCAGCCGTACAGCCATTGTAACAGTGAAAGTGATCGATGTACTCGGCAATGATGTGATCACACTGGTATCGCCGAGAATATCTTCAGGCGAACAAAGTTTCTCTTACCCGCTTGGCAGCAAACTGCAGCGGGGGTTCTACTTCGTCAGGGTTGTTGCCGGGACCGAGTCCGTGATCAAAAGAATATCGGTGCTATAGCATCGTAGCCACACAAATTTCACATTTCATTTGAATTTCGGGTTTCGAATGTCCAATTTCGAATTTCGAAACATTGCTTATGAAAATCGTAGCCATCGGCCGTAATTATGCCGAACATGCCAAAGAACTGAATAACCCCGTACCAACTGTTCCGGTGATCTTTATGAAACCGGACACCGCATTACTAAAAGATAACAAGCCCTTTTACCACCCGGATTTTTCTGAAGATATTCACCACGAGATCGAGGTAGTGCTGAAGATCAGCAAAGAGGGCAAACACATCAGCGAAAAGTTTGCTGCCGGTTATTATGACGAAATAGCACTGGGGGTCGATTTTACCGCGCGCGATATCCAGCAGCGGCACAAGGAAAAGGGCCTGCCCTGGGAACTGGCCAAATCGTTCGACGGTTCGGCGCCGGTGAGCCATTTTGTGTCCAAAAACAAATTCGCAGACATCTATGATCTCAATTTCAGGCTGGATGTGAACGGCGAAACCCGCCAGAAAGGGAATACCCGCGACCTGTTATTTTCTTTTGAGCGCATCATCGTCTTTGTATCGAAATACATCACCCTGAAAAAAGGCGACCTTATCTTTACCGGCACCCCGCAAGGCGTAGGTAAGGTGAATACAGGCGATCATCTGCAGGCTTATCTTGAGGATGAAAAAATGCTCGATTTTTACGTTAAATAAGCATGAAATATCGGGTAATAATATTTTTTATATTCCTGTTCCGGTATTGCCCGGCGCAAAATATCGTACAAACACAGCAATACCCTCAAAACTTTTTCCGATACCCGCTTGATCTGCCTCCCAGCACCGCCGGATCCTTCGGCGAATTGCGGCCCAATCACTTTCATTCAGGCCTTGATTTCAAAACTAACCACCGCACAGGTTATCCCGTGCATGCGGCATACGACGGGTATGTTTCAAGGCTGCGCGTCCAGTTCGGCGGCTTCGGCAATGCGATCTACATTACCCACCCCAACGGTTTTACCACCGTTTACGGGCATATCGAACGCTTTAGTCCCGAAATGGAGAAGCTGGTGCACGCACAGCAATATCAGCAGCAAAGCTTTGTGGTCGATTTCAATCTGCCGCCATATCAACTGCAGGTGTGTAAGGGCGATGTGATAGCCTGGTCGGGTAATGCCGGTGCATCTGCAGGGCCGCACCTGCATTTCGAGATACGCGATACCCAAACCGAGGAAACCATCAACCCGCAGCTCTTCGGCCTGACGATCCCCGATAAAGTTCCGCCTACTCTGGGTACGATATGTGTTTATCACCTGGGGCAGCAACCCTTCAGCGAGCATACGCCCCGGCAATTTTTTGCCGTTTCGGGTGCAAAAGGACATTATCACCTGAGCAAACCCCAGGTTATCGATGTAAGCGGCGAAACCGGCTTCGGCATTACCGCTACGGATATGAACAGCACATCGTTCAACCACAACGGCATATATTCGATAGAACTGAAGGTTGACGGGCAAACAGTTTACACCTTTGCGGTTGAACGTTTCGCATTCGACCAAACCCATGCCATCAACGCGTACATCGATTATCCGGTGTTCCAGCGGTCGCACAGGTTCATACAAAAATGTTTTATCCTGCCCGGCAGCAAGATCACACTGTACCCGCAATCGGTTAACCGCGGGGTGGTCGACTTTAATGACAATGCCGTTCATGATGTAGAATACGTCGTAAAAGATGTTGCAGGCAATACATCCACGCTTTCGGTCAAGGTTCGTTCAGTACCGGCTAAACCCGCACAGGATGCACCTCCCGCAAATGCTATTCTTTTCCATTACGATAAACCCAACGAATTCAGTAATGACAGGGTTAAAGTCATCATACCGCCCGGTAACCTGTACGATGATCTTTATTTTACCTATTCAGCTTTGCCCGAAAAGAAAGGAGCTTTTTCGGAAACTGAATGCATCCATAACCGCCTGACGCCGATAAACGATACTTATGAATTATGTATAAAACCCGATGCCAGCCTGGGGCGCCTGGCTGATAAGGCCGTTATTGTTAACACGGATGGAACTTGTGAAGGGGGTGAATACCAGGATGGTTATATAAAAACAGATGCACACGGGTTCGGTGATTTTTTTATTAAAGTGGATACCATCGCGCCGTTCATCCATCCTTTAAACATCAGTAATGGTATCAATATGGCTAAAATGCAGCGTATTGCGCTGAAAATAGGCGATAACCTTTCGGGCGTGAAAACCTATAACGGAAAGGTCGACGGCAAGTGGGTACTGATGGAATGGGATTATAAGACCCGTGTGCTGGGCTATAAATTTGACAGCGATATTACGCCGGGTAAACATATCTTTGAGCTAACGGTTACTGATAATAAAGACAATACCGCAAATTTCACCGCGAATTTTTACAGATAATGACAAAATTAAAAGAAGGCGACAAAGCGCCTGCATTTACGGCAAAGGACCAGGATGGGAACACCGTCTCGCTTTCCGACTTTAAGGGGAAAGACCTGATACTTTATTTTTATCCGCAGGACGATACCCCTACCTGCACCAAGGAGGCCTGCAATTTCAGGGACAATTACCAATCCCTGCTGGGCAAGGGATTTGCTGTAGTTGGGGTGAGTTTCGATACTGAGAAATCGCACAAAAAATTCATCAAAAAATACAGTCTTCCTTTCCCGCTGATATCCGACCCTGATAAAAAAATAATCGAAGATTATGGCGTATGGGGCGAAAAGGTGCTATTCGGACGCAACTACATGGGTACGCTGCGCACTACGTTTGTGATCGACAAGAAAGGGATCATTACCCGTATTATCGGGAAGGTGGATAGCGGCAATGCGTCACAGCAGGTACTTGATCTGTTACAATAAACAAAAATTATAGCTATTTTCGCCGTAATACGGGTAAACAAACAAAAAGCAATACATGCCGCCACAGGTTGAAGACGCAGAAATATTGAGCAAATTCCAGGATGAAAGGACGCGTAACGAGGCATTCAACCTGTTATTAAAAAAATACCAGCAGAAGCTGTATTGGCATATCCGCCGTATGGTGATCGATCATGATGATGCGGACGACCTGGTGCAAGATACTTTTGTAAAGATCTGGAAAAACCTGCCCGGCTTCAGAAACGATGCGCAACTGTATACCTGGATGTACCGAATCGCAACCAATGAATGCATCACTTTCCTGAACCGGAAAAAGATGAAAAACAACATACCGCTTGACGACGTAGCTTATGAACTGGCGGATACATTGACCGATTCGAACTATTTCAACGGCGACCAGGCGCAGCATAAGTTACAGCAGGCCATACTGACCCTGCCCGAAAAGCAGCGGCTTGTATTTAATATGAAGTATTACGACGACATGAAGTACGAGGAGATATCGGAGGTGCTGGGCACCAGTGTGGGAGCGTTGAAGGCATCGTTCCACCTTGCAGTGAAAAAAATCGAATCGTTCCTATTATCAAAAGATTAATTTTTAATTTTATTTTAAACCTTTGGGCACTACTTTCATCTATATAAGGATATGAAAAGCGATAGAGGAAATAGGGAATGGTTGAATGATTATCTGTCACTTAAACAGGTTAATTCCAGTAACCCGTTTACAGTACCTGAGGGCTATTTTGATAACCTTGATGTAAGGATATTGGCTAATATCAGGATAAACGAACTAAAAAAAGGCATACCGGTAACGGGCTTCACCGTACCTGAAAACTATTTCGATGAACTGTCCGGAAATATACAATCGAGAATAGCGGTTGAAGATGCCGGAGATAAAGACGATACCGGTTTTTCGGTACCGGATGGCTATTTTGAAGAACTGACGGGCAAGATCCAAAGCCGGATATTTGTTGAGGAAGAACTCAGCAAACAACCCGAAACAGGCTTTACTGTCCCTGAAGGTTATTTTGAAAAG
>DASZWG010000013.1:0-2542 GCA_035546675.1 Mucilaginibacter sp.
TCAAGACGTTTCACCTGAAAGAATCAGTATTTTTCTTTCGAGATGATCAGAAATATGAAAGTTCGTGTTTCTGATCTTTTTGATAACAGGTTTAACACTTTCCAAATGACCACTCAATTTCGCATCGATCAGGATGCCCAATGTCCCCGTGTGATTTAAATTTAAGCTTGAGGCTAATCTTCTCGCTTTTTTATCATCAAGTACCAACAATGGACTGTGCTCTTCCAATGCCAATGCAATAGCGCTCGCCTCGCCTTTATCAACTGACGTACTGATTATGTTTAAGGAAGTTTGATCTGTAGGATCTCTTACAATTATCCATGGCGGCAATTCCTGTCCGAATTCATTTCTGATCTCGGAGGTGACAAGTATTTCACCGTAAAGTTTTCTTAACAGATCGAATTCCCCGATCTTGTGGAGCAGAATCAGACAACTGGTATCAGCTATGATAATTTTTCGCATTAGCTACATCGCTATCTAATTCATCAGCCGGGTAATTGAAAACAGAAACGCCGTATTTTGAAAGCAGTTCCATGAATGTTGCTTTTGAATAGCCGGCGAGTTCGGCGGCCTGGCCTAATGAAAGCTTACCCATTTCATACAATTGGGCAGCAAGAGCAGTTGATGCTTCCTGTTCAGACAAGTCGACATTGTCGGGTATATTTATTTGCAGCGTCCGCATGTTTAAAATTACAAATAATATTCTTAACGCAAAAGTTCCGGCCTGATCTTATCCGTAAACTCTTTGGCGAACTTGTTCAGCTTGGGCTGGATCACAAAGGCACAATACGATTTGTTCGGGTTGTCGTTGTAATAGTTCTGGTGATAATCCTCGGCCTTGTAAAATTCGGATGCCGGGCTTATTTCGGTCACGATGGGCTTGTCGTAAATCTTTTCTTCCGTCAGTCTTTTGATCATCGCTTCGGATGCCTGCTTTTGCTCTTCGGTATAATAAAATATTGCCGAACGGTACTGCGTACCCACATCGTTGCCCTGCCTGTTCAGCGTGGTGGGGTTGTGCGTCCTGAAAAACACGAGCAAAAGCTCGTCAAATGATATTTCGTCTGCGTCGTATTCGAGCTGTATCACTTCGGCATGACCCGTTTCGCCGGTGCATACCTCCATGTAGGTCGGGTTTTGGGTATGCCCGCCCATGTAGCCCGATTCGACGGACTTCACCCCCTTCAGTGTCTGGAAAATGGCTTCGGTGCACCAAAAGCAACCGTTGCCGAATGTTATTTTCTGTATGTTCATGTTTAATAAACACTAATATAACACAGCTTTGCCTTTTTGCGTATTCAGGTTGGGGAATATGTCATTAAAATTACTATGTTTATCGTCATAAAAACAGCCGTATCAGGGGAATGAGAATTTTTGTATTCATATTAAGAACTGCGCTCGGCTTATTTTTCCTGCTCTACGGTATCGATTATTTCTATCATATCAAATACCTGCCGCCTATTGTGCTGAGCACTAAGGAAGCTACCGGCTTCATTAACATCCTGGCTAAAACCGGGTACATATTACCTGCTGTGTACGGAACCGAAATAGCCTGTGGATTTTTCCTGGTCATTAACCGCTATGCGCCGCTGTTTCTCATTATCCTGATGCCCATCACCGTCAATATTTTCCTGTTCCTGTACTTTTACCAGGACGATAACGTGTACATCGGCTATTCGGCGCTGGGCCTCAACCTGCTGCTCATGCTCATTTACCGTAAGGCTTATACGCATCTTTTTAACCGCCGCGGAAGGTTTGCCAGCTTCAGGCTGCTAGTGAATGTTGCGCCGCCCGAAGAAAAAGAATAGGGAAGGCTAAAGCCATTTAATTATTCTCTTTTTAGCCGTTTGCTGAAGCCAAACGGCAATGATTGAAAAGGTTAAGCCATCTCAAACTCATTGCCGTCTCATTTATGAGACGGCGGAATAAAATTGGCGATCAGTTTTGAAGACTATTTTCCTTTAATTACATCTGATAATTCCTGTTTCTGATAAACATTACTAATTTAGTGTCGGATATACATTTAATACCATATAAACCGCCATGTACTTTACCCGTGTTTTTAAGAAGGCAGCCATCCTGCTGCTCCTCCCTGCTGTATTTGTTTGTTCTGTCAGCTTTGCGCAGCCGCGCATCCGGGCCGATTTTGATAACGGCTGGAAGTTTCACCTCGGCGATATAACCGGCGCCCAGAACCCGGATATCAACGATTCGGACTGGCGTACGCTCAACCTGCCGCACGACTGGAGCATCGAAGGAACCTTCAGCAAGGATAATCCGGCAACGCCCGAAGGCGGTGCGCTGCCCGGCGGCATCGGCTGGTACCGCAAGGTTTTCACGCTTCCCGAAGCTGATAAAGACAAAAAGGTTTACATCGATTTTGACGGAGTGTATGAAAAAAGCACGGTCTGGATCAACGGGCACGAGTTGGGTTTCAGGCCGAACGGCTATATCTCGTTCGAGTACGATATGACGCCTTACGTGCATTTCGGCGGCAATAATACCATTGCCGTAAAGGTTGACAACTCGGTTCAGCCTAATT
>DASZWG010000014.1:0-5691 GCA_035546675.1 Mucilaginibacter sp.
CATGCTGAACATCTTCCCGATACGCACCAAACGCTTTGCCGACAGCGCCCAATACAAAGTGCCCCACACCGGCTGGAACCGCGTGGAACAGGAAATGGCGGGGCCACTTTTTGAAAAAATTCCTAACAGTTCACATTTTTACTTTGTACATTCATATTATATTGAGTTCAACCCGGCATATACTTTGGCTTCAACCACTTATAGTACAAAGTTTTCGGCATCAATTTGGAAGGATAACTTCTATGCCGTACAGTTCCATCCCGAAAAATCGGGTAAGTACGGCGAACAATTATTAACCAATTTCTCGAACATTTGACAGATCATGTACATTATACCCGCAATAGATATTTTAAATAAAAAGGTCGTAAGGCTGCGAGAGGGCGATTACGAGCAGGTAACCGAATATAATGTTACCCTCGAAGAAATGATCGAACAGTACAAATCGTACGGCACGGAAATGATCCATGTGATCGACCTGAACGGCGCCCGCAATGATTTCAGCAACCAGGAATACCTTTTTGACGTGATACGCAAAACCGACATCAGGGTGCAATATGGCGGTGGCGTGCGCAGCATCGACAAGGTGAAAGAACTGATCGACGCGGGTGTTTACCGTGTTATCGTGGGCACACAGGCCATCACCAACCCAAACTTTTTGCCTGAATTAAGCACAGAAATATGCGGCCGTGATAAGTGCTCGGACCAAGTGATCGTAGCCATTGATGTGCTTGACGAAGTGATCAAATACTCGGGATGGATGGAAAGCTCGCCTATCAAACTAATGGATTATGTGAGCAAATGCCTGCAATTGGGCTTTTTCCGCTTCCTGTGCACGGATATCAATAAAGATGGCAAACTGGGAGGCGCAGGCGTTGATCTTTACAGGAAATTACTGGATCATTCGCCGTTCATCAAGCTGATAGCATCCGGCGGCATCAGCTCCATGAAGGATATCGTACAGCTGAGCAAGATCAAGGTTGAATCCTGTGTAGTAGGCAAAGCGATCTACGAGGGGCACATCACCATAGAAGAGATCCAGAACTGGAATTTGAAATCGCTGATTTCAATTTAAACCCCCTAACCCCCTGAAGGGGGAACTTTTGAATAGCGTAATGTCGAGGAAATTATTTTTAGGCGCTGACCCATTAATATTTCAAAATGCAAAGTCATTACGTTATAATATGACACTGGCTGAAACAGTGTTATGGGGACATTTAAACGGGAATCAGCTTGGCGTTCGATTCAGAAGACAGCATCCGTTAGGAATTTATATAGCGGATTTTTATTGCCATAAACATAAATTAATAATTGAACTTGATGGCAGTATTCACAATCTTCCGGAAGTCACAGCAAATGATATTGAAAGACAAAGAAACCTGGAAGCTGATGGATTCAGAATACTACGATTTAAGAATGAACAGATTTTTAGCCAGCTTGAAGAGGTTGTGGAAACTATAAAGGCATCATTGAGCTCCCCCTTCAGGGGGCGGGGGGGGTTAACTAAACGAATCATTCCCTGCCTCGACGTTAAAGACGGCCGAACGGTAAAAGGCGTCAACTTTGTCGACCTGCGCGACGCAGGCGACCCGGTTGAGCTGGCCTGGAACTATTCGCAGCAGGGTGCGGATGAACTGGTTTTCCTGGATATCACGGCTACGCACGAGCGGCGTAAGACCATGGTCGAACTGGTGAAAGCCGTAGCCCGGCAAGTGAATATACCGTTCACCATCGGCGGCGGCATCAACGAAATAGCGGATGCGGACGCTTTATTAAATGCCGGGGCCGACAAAATCTCGATCAACTCTGCCGCCGTACGCAACCCCGCGCTGATAGATGAACTGGCCAATGCTTTTGGGGTGCAGTTTGTTATTGTGGCGGTGGATACGAGGCGAGTCGGCGACCAGAACCGGGTGCACCTGAACGGCGGGCGCATCGCTACGGAAAAAGATACTTTTGACTGGATACTGGAAGCTGAAAACCGCGGCGCCGGTGAGATATTGCTGACCTCGATGAATCATGACGGTACGAAGGGCGGTTTTGATAACGAATTTTTAAAAAAGGTGAATGATGCGGTGCATATCCCAGTTATTGCTTCGGGCGGAGCAGGCTCCGTGCAGCATTTTGTAGATGTGTTCGAAAAAACCAACGTGGATGCAGCACTGGCAGCGTCGGTATTTCACTACGGTGAAATATTGATACCGGATCTGAAGGAAATTTTGAGAAAAAATAATATTGAGGTAAGGAACCTCTCCTAAATCCTCTCCAAAGGAGAGGACTTTATACATTTGCAGCATGAATATCGATTTCAATAAAGGCGACGGACTGGTTCCGGTGATCATACAGGATGAGCAAACGCTCGAAGTGCTGATGCTGGGCTACATGAACCGCGAGGCATACGAAAAGACCGTGGCCGAGAATATTGTTACCTTCTTTTCACGCTCTAAAAACCGTTTGTGGACCAAAGGCGAGACCAGCAATAATTTTTTGCACGTTAAAAGCATTCACGAAGATTGCGACAACGATACCCTGCTGATTAAAGTCATGCCGGATGGTCCAACCTGCCACACGGGTTCGCGAAGCTGCTTCAAGACCGATTATAACCAGAATTTTATACTGCAACTGGAACAGATCGTGCGCGACCGTTACGAACATCCGCAGGAAGGCTCCTATGTGAATAAGCTGCGTAATAAAGGGTTGAACAAGATCGCGCAGAAGGTTGGGGAAGAGGCTGTGGAAACGGTTATAGCTGCATTGGCCCAAACCGAAACAGAAATGATAGACGAAACCTCCGACCTCGTGTTTCACCTGCTGGTTTTGCTGCGCGAAAAAGGTTTGAGCCTGGAAACTATCGCAAAGAATTTGGAAGGAAGGCACAAGTAAGTCTTAAGTCCATAGTCCATGGTCCATAGTCGATGGCAAATAATGTAATCGGCTAAAGCTATGGTCTATGGTCCATCGACCATATGATCACCGCAGAAAAAATAGCCGAACTCACCGGCCACGGCAACCCAATATTTACGCTTGAGCTTTCGCAAAAGCCGGGGATCCTGTTTACCGGCGGGAACGATAAGGGCCTGGTAGAATGGAGCCTGGAACGAAATGCCTTTATCAAGATAATGTTCCCGGTAGCGGCATCGATTTATGCCATCCATTGCCCTGCTGAGTATCCCCTGCTGTTTGCAGGGCTGCGTAACGGCGACGTTTTAGTCTTCGATTTTACCGAACAAAAGATCATCAAAGTTCTGAAACACCACAAGGCCGCTGTTTTCGATATCAAGTCGGTTGCGGGCAAGAAAGAATTACTGGTTGCATCGGAAGACGGAACGGTATCGGTATGGAACATGGGAAACCTGGAGCAGATTTATACCATTTCAGTCTCGCATGATACGATCAGGAGCATTGCTATTACGCCTGACGAAAAGACCGCTGCTTTCGGCTGCCGCGATAATACTATAAAGATCTATGATCTTGTGGATTATTCGCTGGTCAAAATATTGCACGGTCATACCATGCCGGTCTTTACCGTGCAATTCTCACCCGATAATGCTTTCCTGCTGTCCGGTTCGCGCGATGCACAAGTCAAAGTATGGGACAGCCTTTCATTCGATCTTATTAAAAGTATTCCGGCGCACATGTTCGCGGTTAATCATATCGCCTTTCACCCGGACAAGCCTTATTTTGCCACCGCCAGCATGGATAAAAGTATCAAGGTATGGGGATCGGATGACTTTAAACTCTATAAGATCATCAACCGGGAAAAGAACTACCCCTCTCATCAACTATCAGTTAATAAAATTGCCTGGAATGGCGACAGGCTGATTTCGGTAAGCGACGATAAGCGCATCATTATCTGGCAGTTATATTTCGATTAAAAACCTCCATTTTTAACCACTTGGATTATTGTGTAACAAATTGGATATCAAATAATTACACATCAAATAATCATTTTATTGCGCTGACTTGCAATACCTTAAAAAACGGCGCTTTGAAATATGAAACTCTTGTTTAAACTTAGCCGTAAGATAACCCGAGGGGTTATTACCCGGACATGAGTTATCTGTAAATATTTACGCTTATCACTATGCTTATGAAATCAATATTCCGCAATATCATATTGATTTTATGTCTGTTCTTGCTAAGTACAAAATCGTACGCAACGATATATGATTGGACGGGTGCCACGAGCACCGACTGGAGCAATCCGGCAAACTGGGAAAGCACATCGGGCGGAGTAACAACTAACCCTGCAGCTACATATCCCGGGCCGACCGATACCGTAAGGATCGGTGTATTGCCATTAACGAATACAGCTAATTTTCCTGTCATATCCGCAGGTGGGGCGACATCCGTGGGCAATATTGTATGGGGAACTGAAAACTATTTAACCGTCTCGCTCGAGATAAATACGACTTTTACGGTTAACGGCAATATTGAAAATTCAGCTTCAGTTGCTTCAAACGGTAATGTGAGCGCTTATGTGTTTAATTTATCGGGGACCGGAACGCTGACTGTTACCGGTTCTTTATATGTTGGCTATGACGATGGTTTCACACCGTTAGATCCTGGTAATAATAATACTTTCGCATTTAATTCTACAATCAAACAATTCACTGTGGCAGGAGGAGTGAATTTGAATGCATACCAGGGCAGTACACACCACCGGGGCTTTTTGCCTGCGCTGAACATCTCCAGCGGTACCATGACGACCTCTTCAATACAGTCATCGCTGGTAAATTCTAATGTTTACAATTCAACTTTGGCGGCGAGCGTCACCGTAGGAAACTCAAGCGGCACACCCACTGCTACATTGCAGCTAACCGGGGCCAACGCTTTACCTTCATTTTCGCCGTACATTGTCAATACAATTACTTTTAACAATCCTGGCGCTACAGTCGAATATTCGGGCGCATCGCAAACTGTTTATACGGATGCTTCGATCGCCAACCTAAGCAATACGATATCATACTACAATCTGAAATTCTCAGGTACGGGTGTAAAAACTGCCTCGGGCGGCAACCTGAATGTCGCAGGCGATTTTACCAACACGCTGGCCAACGATGGCAGCAATTATTTGGATTTAAGCGCTTTGGGACAGCCATCAACCAATACCGTGAATTTTAACGGCACAACACAAAACCTGCAGGGCGGCGGCGGTAATGGAACGACTTTCTACAATGTCGAATTCACCAACTCGGGGACAAAAAGCATGACCAGCGGTACATTCTATTTAGCTGACGTCGGCATTCTGACCATGGCAGGCAGCAACTCTACTCAGCTTGCCGCAGGCAATAAGATACTGACATTAATATCTGATTCAACCAGTACCGCCACAGTAGCGACGATACCATCGGGTAACAGTGTAACCGGAACTGTAAATGTTCAGCGGTTTGTACACGGAAGTCCTGCCAGTCTCACCATGCGTGGATACAGGCTGGTTTCATCCACTGTCTACACCGGTACTGTCGGTGGTTATAACGTATCTGACGTAACCTGGTGGATAAATGGCACTATAGTCACCGGTATCCCCGGAAATGGTTTTGATCCAAGCCCGTTAAATAATCCTTCGACTTACCTCTACCGGGAGGATGTAACGTACAGCGATGTTAACTTCCCCACAGGTAATTTCAAGGGCATTGAAAAGATCAATAACAGCCCGGTGTATATGATCGGCACACAAAAACGATTGACCAC
>DASZWG010000015.1:0-10866 GCA_035546675.1 Mucilaginibacter sp.
ATCCTGAGAGGATGATGGTATTCGCATAGCTGCCCGATGAAAACTTTAGCCGAATTCAAAGCGTCATTGAGTTTAACGCAGCCCGCTAACGGGCTTTCGGCACAGCTAAAAAGTCTTTGGTATGATGGCAAAGGCGATTGGCATACAGCGCATAACCAGGTTGATCATCTCACAGATCCGCAATCGGCATGGGTTCATGCATACCTGCACCGGAAGGAAGGCGATAACTGGAACGCTGATTACTGGTATCGCAAAGCAGGACAAGTACGTCCCAACGTGTCTTTGGAAGAAGAATGGGAGCAGTTGGTATTGCATTTTCTTTGATGAGAAACTGAACTTGGAGAACTGAATTTAAAACTTACGAAGTTTTTGAAACTTCGTAAGTTTATTTCGGAATGAAAATCAATCCGGACACCTATTATCATCTTTATAACAGAGGCAATAATAAAGACCTTATCTTCTTTGAGGATGAAAATTACACGTTCTTCCTTAATCAATTTAATAAATATGTGAAACCTTCCTGCGAAGTATACGCTTACTGTTTAATGCCTAATCACTTTCACTTTTTTATTAGAATAAACGATCAGGTGCTATTTGAAAAAGGGATAAAAAACTTCTTTATTTCTTATTCAAAAGCCATAAATAAAAGATATGACAGGGTTGGAAGTTTATTTCAAGGGCGATATAAAGCGTCCGAAATTACATCAGATAGTTATTATACCACAATAGTCAATTATATCCATCAAAACCCGATAATTGCAGGTCTTTGCAAAAAAATGGAAGACTATGAGTATTCTTCCTACAGCGCTTATTTATCGAGTAAAGAAACCATGTTAAACAAACAGGAAGTTTTGGAGTGGTTTGGCGGATTGGATAGTTTTATAGAGCATCACAAAATGTCTTCGGATGAACGGGAAATAAACAAACGTCTGAAACTGTAAGATCTCATGATCAAAGACTTACGAAGTTTCTGAAACTTCGTAAGTCTAGATTAAAAAAAATATTTTCAAAAAAATTTGCGCAACCGAATAGTTGCGATTATATTTGCAACCAATCAGTTGCTAATAACATGAGACGAGACGTTTTCCAGGCCATAGCCGACCCGACGCGAAGAGCCATTCTGACCCTGCTGGTGGTGCAGGCCATGACACCCAATGCCCTTGCCGAGCATTTCGACAGTACGCGCCAGGCCGTATCAAAACACATCAAAATACTGACGGAATGCGAAGTAGTAACACAAAGGCAAACCGGCAGGGAAATATATTACCAGGTTAATGCTGAAAAAATGAAAGAGATAGACATTTGGCTGGAACGCTTCCGCAAGATGTGGGAGGACCGCTTTGACCAGTTGGATAATTTATTAAAAGACTTATAAACTGAACCGCCATGACAAACAATTTTGTGTTCGAAACGGACCTGGCCGCTAAAAAAATTTACGTAGCGCGTGAGTTTAACGCGCCGGTTGAAAAAGTATGGAAAGCCTGGACAGATCCCGAATTGCTGGATAAATGGGTGGGACCGAAACCCTGGACGGCCGTAACCCAAACCTGGGATTTTACCATTGGCGGAATATGGCTGTATGCGATGGTTGGTCCCGAAGGTCAGAAACACTGGGTATATGCCCAATTTACCGCCATAGAAACCGGCAGCGCTATTTCATCAACGGGTATGTTTTGTGACCGTGAGGGCAACCCGATCACTGAAGCGCCGAAAGTGTACCGGGATACTAAATTTTCATCCCTTGACGGCAACAGATCGAAGGTCGATATGGTGATCACCTTTGAGGAAGAATCCACCATCAAAATGTTTGCTGAAGGAGGCTTTAAGGAAGGCTCTGATATATCTCTTACTCAACTGGACGAACTGCTGGCTTCCTGAACAGGTATAGGCTCAAATGTTATCAATCACTTATAAACTAAACAATCATGACCAATAATTTCACATTCGAAAAAGACCTTGACGCAAAAAAAATTCACGTGGTGCGCGAGTTCAATGCGCCGATTGAAAAAGTATGGAAAGCCTGGACGGATCCGGATCAGCTTGAAAAATGGTGGGGCCCGAAACCCTGGGTAGCGATAACCAAATCGATGGATTTTACGGTAGGCGGAGCCTGGCTGTATTACATGGCAGGACCTGAAGGCCAGAAATACTGGAGCTATGTAAAATTTACCGCGATTGAAGAGGGCCGCAGGTTTGCAGCCGATGCCGTGTTCTCGGACGAGAACGGCAATGCAGCGCCCGGCGCAGCGGTAAGCCACTGGGATAACAAATTTGTAGCCGCAGGCGATAAAACGAAAGTAGTGGTCGACCTTAGCTTTGACCAAGAAGCTGATTTTAAAATGCTGGTTGAAATGGGCTTTGAAGGCGGCTTTACCATCGGTCTTAACCAATTGGAAGAATTACTGGCTATTTAAAAATCAACTGCCATGCGAAAATTGAAATTACAAATGCAAATGACCGTCGACGGCTTCGTAGCCGGGCCCAACAATGAACAGGACTGGGTTTTTGTATCGGGCAAACAGTACCCGGAGGCTTTGCAGCAGATCGTCGACTTCAGCGTGGAACTCGCAGCCGGTTGCGATACCGTTTTGCTGGGACGCAAACTGTCACATGGGGGATTTGTGGATTACTGGAAAAATGTTGGCGATAACCAGCCCGACAATCCCTGGAATCCCTTTGGGAAGCTCATGGTTAGTCACCGCAAGATCGCCTTCAGCCGTACAGAAGCTGTAATCGCCGGGTATAACACCGAGGTGGAAAACGGCGACCTGGCCACCGTGGTGCAAGAGTTGAAAAAACAACCCGGCAAGGACATGCTTGTTTATGGGGGCGTCGGTTTTGTTAGCTCCCTCGTCAGCCTCAACCTCATCGATGAGTATTATCTTATCGTCAACCCTATCGCTATTGGCAGCGGACTTTCTATCTTTAAGGAAAGAAAGCTGCTGGAACTGGAAAGTTCGTTCGCTTTCAAACACGGTAAAGTGGTGAATAAATATTTGCCGGTATAGACCTGTAAAAGATTTAAACTATTTCGTATGGACGTACAAAAACAAATCGAAACTTACATTACAAGTCAGCCCGAAACCAAACGCGCCGACATGCAAACTTTGCATACGCATATACTTGGTGCATTACCGGGATGTAAATTATGGTTCGAAGATGGTAAAAACAGCGATGGTAAAACCGTTAGCAATCCCAACATTGGATATGGATCTTACACCATAAAATACGCCGACGGAAAAACCAGGGAGTTTTTTCAGATCGGTTTGAGCGCAAACAAAACCGGGATCTCTGTCTATATCCTTGGCATTAAGGATAAGACGTATTTAGCCCAAACGTATGGAGAAAAATTAGGCAAGGCGAGCGTAACCGGGTATTGCGTCAGGTTCAATCATCTGAAAGATATCGACATGAATGTACTTGAAGAGGCCATACGATACGGGGTTGAGGCAACAAGCGAAAACTGATCACTATCAGATTACACCTGCCTTTACCAACTCAGCTTCCATTTGCTGCTGAACTTTCAGCGCTTCGGTACGGGCGGCTTCGGCAAAGTCTTCGCCGTTTGAGGCATAGATAATGGCCCTGGAACTGTTAACGATCAGCCCGCAGTCTTTCGTCATACCGTATTGGCATACATCTTCCAAACTGCCGCCCTGCGCGCCTATACCGGGAACCAGGAGAAAATTATCCGGTGCATATTTGCGGATATCGGCAAACTCGGTGCTTTTAGTAGCGCCAACAACATACATCATGCGGTCGGGCCCGGCCCAGGTATTGGCTTTTTGGATCACGGTTTCATAAAGCGTACCGTTTTCTGTTTCGAGGTATTGAAAATCCTTGCTGCCGGCCGAAGACGTAAGCGCCAGCAGGATGACCCATTTGCCTTCAAAAGCCAGGAAGGGCGTCACACTGTCGTGTCCCATGTATGGTGCAACGGTAATGGCATCGAAATCCATATCCGCGGCTTCTTTATCAAAAAAAGCTTTGGCGTACATGCCGGATGTATTGCCGATATCGCCCCTTTTCGCGTCTATAATGCTGAGGCAATCCTTCGGCAAATAGTTACAGGTAGCGATCAGGCTTTGTAAACCTTTCAGGCCGCGGCTCTCGTAGAAAGCAGAGTTGGGCTTGTAAGCGATACACAAGTCGTGCGTAGCATCGATGATGCGCTTATTGAATTCGAACACCGGGTCGGGGTACGATCTCAGGAAGGCAGGTATCTTTTCAATATCTGTATCAAGGCCAACACAAAGGAACGAACGTTTCTGCCTGATCTGCTGTATCAATTGCTGCCTGGATATCATAAAATTTATGCCTTGTTTTTCCCGGAGCCAAAAAAACTAAAAATTAAACGAAGTGTTGAACTGTTAATAATATTTTTTCAAATTTTTTGTTTTGTTGTTTAATTTAGGTAAAATTGCAGCGTTATCCTTTGAATTTTTCTTGCACTAAAGAAACAATTTAAAATTCCGCGATATTCATAATTTATACATGTTGCATTGACTAACTGCAAGTGATTTCTTACAAAGTATTTTCCTTTTGAACCATTATTTATCTCATGTCTGATACAACCGAATTGAACGACAAGCTCGTTTCAGAGTTGCGCGAAATGGCTAAGAGTTTGGGTATTGCTGACGCTGAAGAGCTTCGCAAGCCGCAGCTTATTAGCAAAATCATTGAACAGGAACAATTGATCAATGCTGCCCGCGCCCAGCAGGCGGCAGTAGATAGCAACTACGCCCCTATTAGCTCATCCGACGCCGAAGCAGCCGACAAACCCCGGAAAAGAACACGTACCTTGAAAACCAGGGCAGCAACGCCGAGGGTTGAAGTGCCGCTCGATGATACGGCAATGTTCGACGAACAGGACGATGAAGCATCGCCTGCCGAACCTGATGAAGAAACCGAATTTATTCCTGCACCTGTCAGCGCCGAACAGGATGCGCCGAAAATAAATGCCGAAGAAAGCGTAGCTGATACGCGCCAGCAAAGGCCCGACCGGCGATTTAACAACGGACACACCCCGCAAAAGACTACCGAACCGCCCATCAACCTCGATTTCGACAATGTGATCGTTAACGAGGGCGTGCTCGAGATCATGCCCGACGGGTACGGTTTTTTGAGATCGTCTGATTATAACTATCTGACCTCGCCCGACGATATTTACGTATCGCAGTCGCAGATCAAATTATTCGGCCTTAAAACCGGCGATACCGTACGCGGCAGCATACGCCCGCCAAAGGAAGGTGAAAAATATTTCCCGCTGGTCAGGGTCGAAGCCATCAACGGCCGTGTACCGGCCGAGGTCCGCGACCGCGTACCGTTTGACCACCTGACGCCGCTTTTCCCGTCCGAAAGGCTGGAACTGTTCACCGATATGGGCAACTATTCCACCCGTATTATGGACCTGTTCTCGCCCATCGGAAAGGGTCAGCGCGGTCTGATCGTGGCGCAGCCCAAAACCGGTAAAACTATGTTGCTGAAGGATGTGGCCAACGCAATCGCCAAAAACCATCCCGAGGTATACCTGATCATCCTGCTGATCGACGAACGCCCCGAGGAAGTAACCGATATGGCCCGCAGCGTACGCGCAGAAGTAGTATCGTCCACGTTCGACGAACCAGCCGAGCGGCATGTAAAGATCGCTAATATCGTACTGGAAAAAGCTAAACGCATGGTGGAGTGCGGCCACGATGTGGTGATCCTGCTCGACTCGATCACCCGCCTGGCGCGTGCTTACAATACAGTAGCACCTGCATCGGGCAAAATACTGTCGGGTGGTGTTGACGCCAATGCCTTGCATAAACCGAAGCGTTTCTTCGGTGCAGCACGTAACATCGAGGACGGTGGCTCACTCACCATCATTGCCACCGCGCTGACCGAAACAGGCTCGAAAATGGATGAAGTGATCTTTGAAGAATTTAAAGGTACCGGTAACATGGAGCTTCAGCTCGACCGCAAGCTGTCGAACAAGCGCATATTCCCGGCTATCGATATCACCGCTTCGAGCACACGCCGCGACGACCTGCTGCTGGATCGCGAAACACTGCAGCGCGTTTGGATCCTGCGTAATCACCTGGCCGATATGAACTCGCAGGAAGCGATGGAATTTTTACAGAGCCAGATCAGGGGTACAAAAACCAACGAAGAATTCCTCATCTCGATGAATTCTTAATAATATTGCGTTATGAAGTTATAAGTTTGCTTATAACTTCATAATCAATTAATAAACCCCCTATATCTTCGTGCAAAATGAAGAAACGTATTCGTAAACACCTTCCCAACGCTATTACTTGTGCTAACCTGTTTAGCGGCTGTGTCGGGATCGTGTTCACGTTCCAGGAAAACCTGATCTATGCGGCGTATGCGCTGTTTCTTGCCGCTATCTTCGATTTTTTTGATGGGTTCGCCTCGCGGGTGCTGCAATCATTTTCGGGTATCGGAAAGGATCTGGATTCGCTGGCCGATATGGTCAGCTTCGGATTTTTACCTTCAGCCATCATGTATGAACTGTTCCTGCGTTCGCCGCAACTGCCCGGCATAGGTTTTTATCTCAACTTTACGGCATTCCTGGTAGCGGTATTTTCGGCATTGCGCCTGGCTAAGTTTAACCAGGATACCCGCCAGGCCGACAGCTTTGTCGGTTTGCCAACGCCTGCCAATGCCATCCTGATCGCATCGCTGCCACTGATACTGGAGCACCATGCTTCACTCGAACGGTATATACTGAACCCTTATATTTTGACGGGATTTGTACTCGTTATGTGTGCATTGCTGGTTTCGGAAATACCTTTAATGTCGCTCAAATTCAGGAACAGCGATTTCAACAAAAACATTTTCCGCTATTTGTTGCTCATGTTCTCGGCAATCCTGATACTATTTTTTAAATTTACAGCCGTTCCGGTGATTATCTTCATTTACATCACCCTGTCGGTTATCCAGTTCAAATTTGCCGGTCATACGGCGGTAGGCGACGGGAATAAAATGGTAAAATGAGCGCAGCCGGTCAGCAAAAAATCAAATTGATCAACGACAGATATATCCATGATAAAGTTCCAGGCCGAAATAGATGTAATGCCTAAAAAAGAGATCCTCGATCCGCAGGGAAAAGCCGTAACCGGAAGTATGAAGAACCTGGGCCTGCCCGAAATACATAATGTACGGATCGGCAAGCATATTTCGCTGGAGATCGAAGCGGACAATGAGGAAGCTGCAAATGCCAAAGTGGAAAAGGCCTGTAAAAGCCTGCTGGCCAACCTGATCATGGAAAGTTACAGCTTTACAGTGAGCCGGGTTTAAAGTTCCGTCTCTTTCTCGGCCTTCAGTTTGGTCAGCGCCTGCATGTTATTTTCGATCAGCTCACTTGCTCTTGTAAATTTCGAGGCGATCGTACCGGGTTCCTGTCCGCCTGCTTTGCAAAGCAATTCAATCTCCTGCAACAATTCCTGCGAATTAAGCATTCCGAAAAAGCCCATGGAAGGTTTTAATTTATGAGCAGCAGCAGCGGCTGAAACCCAGTCCTGTGTTTGAATAGAATCATCAATCTTCTGCAGAAGCTCTGGCGCCTGCTGTAAAAGCATATCGATAGACTCAATGATAAATTCATTACTGCCATCGGCAATTTCATAAAGAAACGAAAGATCGAGATCCTGATCGGGCGTATTATCTGCCATTATGGGTCAATAAGTGTTCAAAATTATAACTTTTTTACGAGCAAGCCGTCATTAAGTTCGTTTTTCAGTTCGGCTACTGTTTTACCCAATACCGGGTGGACAAAATCAGGTATAAGCTCATTCAGCGGCTCAAGGGTAAACCTGCGCTTATGCATTTCGGGATGCGGGATGGTTAATTCAGGCCCTGATATGACGAGTGAATCATAAAAAAGGACATCGATATCGATGATCCTCGATCCCCATTTCTCTTCTCTTTTCCTCCCCATTGCCTTTTCAATGTTCAGTATTTGCTTCAATATTTCCTTCGGAGGCAGGTCTGTTTTCAGTTCGGCCACCTGGTTCAGGTAATCGGGCTCATCCGTTTTTCCCCAGGCCTGTGTCTCGTACAGCGAGGATGTTCTTATAACCGGTGCGATCTCGTGACCGATACGCCTGACCGCCTCCGAAAGATACATCTGCCTGTTACCCAGGTTACTGCCCAGCAACAAAAAAACATCATTCACTGTTGTAACAAACATTATGGACAGCGCTCTTAATGCTAAACGCTATGTAATTAGTAATTTTGCATAGTTAAAGATTTATACCGTTTAATGAAACAATTCTTCAAATTTGTTTTCGCCACCATAGTGGGGATCATTTTGTCGACAGTCATCATCGTTCTGATCATCATTGGCATCATCGTGGCAGCAAGCGGCGAAAAGCATACGGAGGTTGATCCCGATTCTGTTCTTCACATTACATTCAATAATAATATCCCCGAACGTACGCCCAATAATCCGCTGGCGGGACTGGATTTCCTGGGCATCAACGGTGAAAAGATCATCGGCCTGAACGATATCCTGGCTGATATACGAAAGGCCAAAACCGACGACAATATTAAAGGCATTTTCCTCGACGAAAGCTACATGCTGGCCGGGCAGGCTACGGCCGAAGAGATCCGTAACGCGCTGATTGATTTCAAGCGATCGGGTAAATTCATTATTGCTTATTCGGAAGTTTATTCGCAGGGCTTTTATTACCTGGCATCGGTGGCCGACAAAGTATATATCAATCCCAAAGGCATTTTCGATTTCAGGGGCTTCAGCTCGCAGATCACTTTTCTGAAAGGCACGCTCGATAAATTGGGTATCCAGGCACAGGTGATCAAAGTAGGAACTTACAAAAGCGCCGTAGAGCCTTACGTGCGAACCCAAATGAGCGATGCCAACCGGGTGCAGGTCACCTCGTACCTCGGTTCCTTATACGATCATTTTCTAAATGGGATCAGCGAAAGCAGGCATATCAATAAAGATTCGCTTTTCAGCATAGCTAACAATTTGAAGATCCAGTTTCCCGAGGATGCAATGAAGTACAAGCTGGTTGACGGTCTGAAATACCGCGACCAGGTGCTTGATGAGTTGAAGGACAGGACGGATGTGTCGAGGAAATCGGCGCTGAACAGTGTCGACCTGTTCGATTACACCAGCAGCGAGGTTAAAAGCAGCGAAAAAAAGGACTCGAAGAACCGCATCGCTATCATCTATGCTTCGGGTGAGATCGTGAGCGGCAACGGCGACGATAATTCCATCGGTTCCGACAAAATATCCGAAGCGTTGCGCAAGGCACGGCTTAACGATGATATAAAAGCGGTAGTTCTGCGCGTCAATTCGCCGGGAGGCAGTTCGCTGGCGTCGGATGTGATCTGGCGCGAAGTATCACTTACCAGGAAGGCCAAACCGATTATCGTTTCGATGGGCGACCTGGCCGCATCGGGCGGTTACTACATTTCCTGCGCCGCCGATTCGATCTTTGCCGAACCCAACACCATAACCGGTTCCATCGGTATATTCGCTATCATACCTAATCTTCAGAAATTATTTAACGACAAGCTGGGCATCACTTTCGATGGCGTAAAAACCGGCAAATATGCCGACCTGGGCGATATCAGCCGTCCGCTTACACCGGAAGAAAAAGCCATCCTGCAAAACCAGGTGAACCGGGGTTATGACGAATTTACCAAAGCCGTAGCCGATGGTCGCCATAAAACCCAGGCCTACATTAACAGCATCGGGCAGGGCCGGGTTTGGACAGGCGCCCAGGCTATAAAAAATGGCCTCGTCGATCACCTCGGCAATATCCGCGACGCGATCCGCTGCGCTGCAAAAATGGCGAACATCAGCGACTACAAAGTAGTTGCCTACCCCGCCGAACAGAAAAGCATCCTCGGCAAATTGAGCGGCAATGTAAGCGAGCAAATGCGCGCAAGAGCTGTAAAATCGGAACTTGGTGAAAATTACATCTACTACGAGCAGATCAAAGGCCTTACCCAAATGATGCGCACCCCCCAGGCACGTATGCCTTATGATATTGTGATCCGGTAGTTCATGTTAATCCCGCTTACTTTTACCATGAACTATGAACTATTACCTATGAACTAATTCGTATTTTTACGGGCTGAATTTCCATGGAAAATAAACCGATAGCCCGTACACTCCGCCTTTTATCGCAGTTGATGGAGCTCCACGACGAGAATCCTTTTAAGGTAAAGTCGATGGCCAATGCTGCTTTTAAGGTGGATAAGCTTCCCTATGGCGTTGCTAGCAAAAGCCTGGGCGAACTGGAGAAGATAGACGGCATCGGTAAAAGCACGGGCGGCAAGATCATCGAGCTGCTCGAAACCGGGCACATCACCGAAATGCAGAACCTGCTCAGCGCTACCCCCGAGGGCGTGGTCGAAATGCTGAGCATCAAAGGGATTGGACCGAAAAAAGTAGCGATCATCTGGAAAGACCTGGGCATCGAAACCGTGGGCGAATTATATTATGCCTGCAACGAGAACCGCCTGATCGAAGCTAAAGGCTTTGGGCTGAAGACACAGGAAGAGATCAGCAAAGTCATCGAGTTCAGGATGGCCAGCAACGGTAAGTTCCTGTATGCGCAGGTTGAGCCGGAAGCCAATGAGATTTATAAAAAATTAAAAAAAACCATCCCCGAAGCTGAGATCAGCTTTGCGGGCGAATACCGCCGGTGTTGTGAGATCATTTCCGAATTAAAGCTGATCATCGGTTCGACAGATAAACAAAAAGCTACCGATGCCATAATAGCGTCCGGTCTGCTGAACGATATGGAAACCAGGGAGCAGCACATAACCGGCGAAATGCAAAACGGCCTGCTTGTGGATATTGGAATCGTTTCCAAACCGGAATTTTAC
>DASZWG010000016.1:0-3913 GCA_035546675.1 Mucilaginibacter sp.
CTGGATCGGTCTTTTTTGACTTTGAACCGACTATCAGATTCACCTTTTTGATTAACCTTGTAAACCTATACCTGTTCGCCAGGCAAAAATTATGGCAGATAAAGAATTTTATAAACATATCCTGCATAAACAACAGATGACGGCATCTATCCCTGCCAACAAGGAGATAGCGGCCTGGGCATTGCAGGTAATACGCCTGATGTATCCCGAACAATCCAACAAGCTGTATGCCTTTGTTGAGCAATTGGAAGCCGATTTTGCCAGGCTTGAGAACGAACTATGCGCACTGCTCGACGCTACACGAGGCACACACGAAGAAAATAAGGAGCTTGCCCGGCAATTTTTTGAAAGCCTGCCCGAAATGTACCGTTTACTGAATACCGATGTGCAGGCAACTTTTGCGGGTGACCCCGCAGCAAAAAGCGAGTTCGAGGTGATCAGGGCCTATCCGGGATTTTTCGCCATCACATTCTACAGAATGTCGCATTCACTGTATAAATTAGGCGTCCCTATCCTTCCGCGTATCCTGACAGAATATGCCCACTCACGAACGGGTATCGATATACACCCCGCTGCCGATATAGCCGACCATTTTTATATCGACCACGGTACCGGTGTGGTTATCGGCGAAACCTGCATTATAGGGCGCCATGTTAAAATATACCAGGGCGTAACGCTGGGTGCGCTCAGCGTGACCAAAAAGCAGCAGCATACAAAACGCCACCCAACGGTAGAAGACCATGCCGTGATCTATGCGGGAGCTACCATCCTGGGTGGCAAAACGGTGATCGGCGAAGGCAGTATTATTGGCGGCAACGTATGGCTTACCAAAAGCGTGCCGGCGTACTCAAAAGTTTACCACACCCACGAGGTGAGCCTTTTGAAAGAGAAAATAAAGGAATGATGATTTAGTTGGATTAGTTGTAGCGGTTGTATTAATTGAAGTGGTTTAATACTGCAAGTCACAACTAATACAACTGCTATAACCAATACAACCACTACAATTGACTAATAAACATGGCGGGTATAATTGATCTGATAGGCAATACGCCTATGGTTGAACTGAAAAAACTGAACCCAAATCCCAATGTCACCATATATGCCAAACTTGAGGGAAACAATCCCGGCGGCAGTGTAAAGGACCGCGCATCGCTCAATATGATACGCAGCGCACTGGAGCGCGGCGATATCAGGCCCGGAACCCGGCTGATAGAGGCAACAAGCGGTAATACCGGTATCGCCTTATCCATGATCGCCTGCTTATTCGGTCTGGAAATAGAATTGGTTATGCCGGCAAGCTCGACGCGTGAACGAACGCTGACCATGGAGGCTTTTGGAGCAAAGGTAACCCTACTGGATGGGATTGAGGCCTGCCGCGATTACGCCGAAGCCAAGGCCGCCACCGGCGAATACTTTATCCTGAACCAGTTTGCCAACCCCGATAACTACCAGGCTCACGTCAAAACTACCGGGCCTGAGATATGGCGCGATACGGAAGGTAAAATAACGCATTTTGTAAGCGCTATGGGCACTACCGGCACCATCATGGGCTGCTCACGATATTTTAAGGAAGTGAATCCGGCTATCCGCATCATCGGCTGCCAGCCAACCGAGGGTTCGTCGATACCGGGTATCAGGCGCTGGCCGCAGGCATACCTGCCCAAAATATTCGAACCCGCGCGGGTAGACGAGGTTCGCGATGTAACCCAGGAAGAAGCTACACAAATGGCCCGCAAACTGGCCAAAGTTGAAGGTATATTTGCCGGTATGAGCAGTGGCGGCGCCGCTGCAGCAGCCATTAAACTGGCCTCAGAAGTAGAAAAAGGGGTTATTGTTTTCATTTGCTGCGACCGCGGAGACCGCTATCTGAGCAGTGATCTGTTCGGATAAAATGGCACTTATTAACACCCCATTTAGCAAAACCAAGCTTTTTTGTTAAAATGTTGAAAAAAAATAATATAAAATAATAAAAAAATATTAGTCTGCTAAACCGATAGATTATATATTTGTATTCAGATTCATTATTATCAATCTACAACAAACACACTTCGTTCTTTATGGTTTAATTATGAGTTCAGTTAATTATTGAGAAGAAAGAGAGAAAGCCCCAAACTTTCTCTTTTTTTATTTTACCAGTAGCTGAACTTCTTTCTCCCAATTTGAATTCCAGTTTTTCTACAGATAGTTTACCATGTTTCTCCAAATTGGGGTTCTATACTTGTTGAAAAATTTTACCATGAAGAAAATAATTTTATTATCAGCAGTGGCTGCAGCAGCCATTGTACAGGCAAAGGCACAAGACATCAAAGCAAAACAGGTACCTGCTATTGTAAAAAAAGCCCTGATGACTAAGTATCCAGGCGCCACTAAAGTGAGCTGGGAAAAAGAAAACGGCAATTTTGAAGCTAACTGGGGAGGAAAATCAGGCGAGGACACCTCGGTTCAATTTACGCCAGCAGGCGCCTTTGTAGAGGAGGTGGATGCGATATCCGTTCACCAGTTACCGGCAAGCATTATCCAGTATGCCAAATCGCACTATAAAAATGCCCGGGTAACCGAAGCCGGAAAAGTAACGGACGCCAAAGGCCATAAAATGTTCGAAGCTGAAATTAAAGGCAAGGATATGCTCTTCGACGAAAAGGGCAATTTCCTGAAATTCGACTGATCCTATTTTTTCAGAACCGACCCGATCAGCATTTCAAGCTGGTCGGCACTTTGGTCAAGGTATCCCCTGTCGCCCGATATCTTGGACAGGGTAAATCCGCCTTCGATCATGGATATCATCAGGTAAGCAAATTCGGAGGGATTAACATCAGCTTTGAATTCGCCCTGCACCCTGCCCTGCTCAATAATAGCCATGATACTTTTGTGCCAGCGGGCAAGCGCATCGTTCGTTTTATCTTTCAGCGCCGGGTGCGTGTCATCGGCTTCGGTGCCGGTGTTGACGATCGGGCAGCCGTCGTTCAACACCGGCCCCTGTAAGCCATTGCGGTAAACCGTAATGAATGCTTTCAGTTTGCCCGCGGCCGAACGCTCTGATGCTTGCAGCGCTTTTACCTGTTCAACCAGGCCGGCCATGTTATAGTCGAACGCCGCCAGCGCAACTTCATCTTTGTCCTCAAAATTGCCGTAAATTGCCCCCTTTGTCAAACCGGTGGCATCGGTCATATCCGACATCGAAGTGCCGGCGTAGCCTTTTTTGTTAAATAAGGGTGCCGTTTTCTCAATGATGTACGCCCTTGTCCGTTCGGCTTTTCCCATATATAAATATAACAAATACCTAACTCAGTTGTGGATATTAATCAATATATTTATTTCAATATTAATATAATATCGCCTGATTATGAAAAAACTATTGCTCATAATCGTTCTGTATACTAATACGTCATTTGCCCAGCAAATGATACGCAGCGGTACGGTTTACAGCGAACATCCGTATATCGGAGTGGTAAAAAGATTCGCCAGCGAATACTGGCAGGTAAATCCTGCGGACATGGCTCAGCTTTATGCTGCCGACGCACAGTTTTTTGGTTTAGCCGGAGTTCCTGCCGACACCCCGAGATTATCGCATGGCCTGCCTCCGAAAGGCAGCTCTCTCAACGAGGCCATAAAAAGCTGGCAGCAAATGACCGATAACTGGCAAAACATAAAAATGACATTAGCAGCGCCTCCGCAGGGCTACGGATATAATGACAGCCCTGACTTTGTCGTCGAGTCGCACTGGATCATCGGCCTGACCAATAAAAACACCAAAAAGAATGCCTATATCGATCTGCTGCTGATCGATGAATTTAATGATGCAGGCAAAATAGCGGTTGAGCGACAATACTATGATGCTTCTCCCCTGCTGGCGGCAGCCAAATGACCAGGCCGGTTAGGCTCCTATTTTCCCGATTCGAGTTTATCCAGTTTC
>DASZWG010000017.1:0-2725 GCA_035546675.1 Mucilaginibacter sp.
TCTTTTGGTTTCGGGGCCGATTGTGTAAGCGGCAACGAGGTTTCTAAAGCCATTGAATCGGGTTTTGATAAAAACAATGTTGTTTTTGCAGGAGTTGGCAAGTCGGACAAAGAGATCAATACTGCGCTGGATGCCGATATATTTTGCTTTAATGTCGAATCGGTACAGGAACTCGAAATTATCAACGAACTGGCTGAGGCAAAAAATAAAACCGCCCGTGTTGCTATCCGCATCAATCCGAATGTGGATGCACATACGCATCACTTTATTACCACGGGCCTGGACGAAAACAAATTCGGTATCAATAGCTGGCAATTGAATGATGTTTTGGATACGCTTCGCCGGTGCCAAAACCTGCATTTTGTCGGTATTCATTTCCATATCGGTTCGCAGATCACCGACCTGGAAGTTTATAAAAGCCTGTGTGTCCGCATTAATGAAATGCAGGACTGGTTTGACGACCGAGGATTCCAGGTGAAAGTCTTGAATACCGGTGGCGGCTTGGGTGTGGATTATTATAATCCCGACAAAAACCCGGTACCCGATTTTGAAGGATATTTTAAGGTTTTCAAAGATTTTTTGAATATCAAACCCGGCCAGGAGGTACATTTTGAATTGGGCCGTGCCCTGGTGGCTCAGTCGGCGGCGCTGATCTCAAGGGTTTTGTATGTCAAGAACGGACAGAAAAAGAACTTCCTGGTGCTGGATGCGGGTATGACCGAACTGATACGCCCGATGCTGTACCAGGCGTATATGAAGATCGAGAATTTGACGCGGGAGTCTTCAAAAGAGCTTCAAACCCTGAAATACGATGTAGTTGGCCCCATTTGCGAAAGCACGGATTGTTTTCAGAAGGATGTGGAACTGCCTGAATCATTCCGCGGTGACCTGATCGCCGTGCGAACGGCAGGCGCTTATGGTGAAGTGATGGCGTCGCGCTATAACCTCCGCGATGCGATCCAAAGCGTTTATTCGGAATAGTTAAAAGCTGACGCCCGCCCGTAAAAACACCTGCTGTCCTGCTTCTATCGTGGCAAAAAACTGGTGTACTTTCAGGTAATAGCTCACCTTTGGAAAGATGATATCAAAAGGTTTGGGTGTCAGGTCGTTGGATAAATAATTGTATTTCCTGAAAGGATCGGGGCCGAATGTGCCGCCCAGGAAAAAACGTATTCCGTTCTGGATATTAACGTTCCCCTGGTTATGAAATATCACTTCCGATGTAAGCCCGAGCGTAAACAGATCAGTCCTGGGGTCGGCATGAAATCCGGGTTGGGTTTGAATGTATTGCCTGAAATTGGCATACGAGCCGAATTCATGACTGTATGCTGCCTCAAATCCTAAATAACGAAAGTCCATCCGTTCGTAAGTGGTAAAAAGATCGCCCGAAATCCTTGCCCCGGCAGCACCAAAAAATTTGTCGGTGAAATTATTGGGCGGGTCGCCGGTAGTACCTTTCTCATAATCTCCCACTACGCCGAATACTCCGTAAGAAAGATTGGTATTTTTAAATACATGCGCCCTGCTGAAATTGAATTGCCCGCTGACCAGCATATCCGACCAGGTTTGATCGGTATAAAAATTTATACCGCCTGAGATATAATTGGCCGTTTTGGCCGAATCGAACGAGGCCGGTTTAGGCTGATAAGCAATATCCTGGTGATAAAGCGCAGGTGTATACAGGTGATTGCTGCACGAATTGAGCATTAGTGCCGCAATTGATATGAAAAAACAGGCTTTGATGCTTACCATAAGGTTAGGGCGATACAATGGCTGAAAATAAAGTTAATAGTCCGGATACTAAAATAATACGGCCGAATCCTGACGAATGCTACAGTTCAGCCGGTTAATTTTTAGTGTGACTTTTACAATTATTATTTAAGTTTACCTGCCGGATAACCGGGTTTACCAATTATAGAACAATGTCAGCAGATCAGTTTGTCATCGGGGTGGATTACGGTACAGATTCCGTTCGTTCTGTGATCGTGAATGCCCGTAACGGGCACGAGGTTGCTTCCTCGGTATTCCTGTATCCCCGCTGGCAGCAGGGTTTGTATTGCGATGCTGCGCATAACCAGTTTCGCCAGCATCCGCTGGACTATGCAGAGGGATTGGAGCAAACCATCAAAGAATGCCTTAAAAAAGCCGGTCCGTCCGTTGCTTCTGCTGTTAAAGCCATTGCCGTCGATACCACCGGATCAACTCCGGTTGCGGTAAATAAGGATGGCATTCCCCTGGCTTTGACGCCCGGATTTGAGAATAATCCGAACGCGATGTTCGTGTTGTGGAAAGATCATACCGGGATTAAGGAGGCAGGCGAGATCAATGCTCATGCTGAAAAGTTTGATATCAATTATTTGCAGTACGTCGGCGGTATTTATTCGTCCGAATGGTTCTGGGCCAAGCTGCTGCATGTTTTACGTGCCGATGAACAGGTGCGCCGGGCTTGCTATACCTGGGTGGAGCACTGCGACTGGATACCTTTTTTGCTTACAGGCGGCACCGATGCCAACCGGATCAAACGGGGGCGATGTTCAGCAGGGCATAAAGCGATATGGTCGGAGGCTTTCGGCGGTTACCCGCCGGATGATTTTTTCTCATCGCTCGATCCGCTTTTAAAAGGCTATGCCGCAAATCTGCCCAAAGAAACTTATACGTCCGATCAGTCCGCCGGTAAACTCAGCCCCGGATGGGCGCAAAGATTAGGGCTTTCAACCGATGTGAT
>DASZWG010000018.1:0-3631 GCA_035546675.1 Mucilaginibacter sp.
ACGGGCCCGGGTTGCTATCCAAAACTCACGCTCAACACTGATCACTTATGATACGACCGAAGACGATCCCTACCAGATCGGGGTAGGTTTAGGCTGTAACGGCATCATCGATGTGCTGTTTACGCCGCTGGATATCCATAATAAAAACAATCCCGTAGAGATATTAAAGAAATGTACTGAAGCCGGGCGGGAAACGCATGTTTTGTTGACGATCACCGGTCTAACGGGCAATTGGCACGGAATCGGTGAGGGTATGGTCGTCAGGTACAGGGATGAGGCATCGCTTCGTGTCTTTGAAAATGAAGGGCTGCGATCAGCCATCCGCGATGCCGTAGCCGAGCAGGTCAGGACCGGGCATTCGGCGCCTCACGAATTCGTTACCGCCGAGGGAGGAAATGTTAACCTGTTTATCGAAATACTGCCGCCTGAGATACACATGGTGCTGATGGGGCATCAATACGATGTATATCCGATGAGTAAGCTGATCAAAGAAATGGGCTGGCGGCTCACGGTTGTGGCCAATCCGCTCAAAGTGAACAAACTGGTTGCAGCCATCGCAGATGAGATAGCGCCGCCGGAGAAATTTGCAGAACTTATCATAGATAATTATACCGCGATCATCCTGATGGCGCATGATTATAAAACCGACAAGTATAATCTGCCCAAAGCCTTAGCTACGGCAGCGCCTTACATCGGTATGCTTGGCCCGAGGGTGCGTTCGGAAAAAATATGGTGTGAGCTAAAAGCAGAAGGATGTGATATTTCGCCGTCAGACCAGGAGCGTATTTACGCCCCGGTCGGGCTTGATATCGGTGCGGTAACACCGGAGGAAATAGCTTTATCACTAATGGCCGAAGTTAAAGCCGTATTGAGTGGCAGAGACGGCACATACCTGAAATTACGTCAAACTGCTATACACCAAAGTACCTGATGGCTGCGCAGGATGATGAAAAATACGAGATTAACCGTTGTTACGCACTTATACTGGCGGCGGGCAGTTCGAGCAGATTAGGTACGCCTAAACAATTGCTGAGATACAAAAACGATAACCTGCTTCAGCATGCTATTAATGCTGCTATGGGAGCAGGGGTAAAAGATATCGTTGTAGTTTTAGGAGCTTATGCTGAACAGGTAAAGGGACATATCTCCGGTGAAAATTTGCATGTCGTGTTTAACCCTGATTGGCAAACGGGTATGGCTTCATCTATTCAGGCCGGGATAAAGGCTGTTCAACAAATGCAAACGCCACCCGACGCCGCGATCGTATCAGTGTGCGATCAGCCTTTTATCAGCGCTGACATCTTTAATGCCTTGCTTTCGGAGCAAAGAAGAACCGGAAAACCGATTGCAGCGTGCCGGTACGGGGATACTATTGGGGTACCGGCGCTTTTTCATGATAGCTTGTTTGAATCGTTACTCAAACTGAATGGCGATTCGGGAGCGAAAGCCATTATCCGGCCGCACCCAAAGGATGTGGCAATCGTCTCTTTTCCAGCCGGAAGTATCGACATTGATACAATGGATGAGTACAAAAAGCTGCAATGATCCGTTTATATTTATGCAAAATTTAACCTGATGAAAGCAACTCTTATTCTGTTATTCACCTCGGTGGTGATACTTGCTTCGTGCAGCCAGGGGAGCAATAATTCTGCAAAGCTGCAGTCAGAAGTTGATAGTTTGAAACAACAGGTAGCCGCAACGTATAAACCGGGGCTTGGCGAGTTTATGCTCGGGATACAGGAACACCACGCCAAGCTATGGTTTGCCGGGATCAATAAAAACTGGGAGCTGGCCGATTTTGAGGTACACGAAATAGGAGAAACTTTAGACGACATTAAACAGTATTGCACCGACAGGCCCGAAGTGAAAAGCATCGGTATGATCGACCCCGGAATAAATGCGGTCGAAGCAGCCATTAAACAAAAAGACCTTGAATCATTCAGGAAAGGGTTTATCGAACTAACCGGCGATTGCAATACCTGCCATAAGGATAACCAGCACGGATTTAATGTGATCACGATACCGACATCAATTCCTGTATTCAACCAGGAGTTCAAACCGGCTAAATAGGAAGTCAGGCGCGAAAGAATTTGGTTTTACCTGATCTTGATGGGATGATTATTGGGTTCGGTCATCGACAGGTCTTCCAGTATGCCCTTTTCATTCACAACCCAATCACTCAACTCCATGGTCGTGCCTTTATGGTACCTGCGTGTCTTCCCCATAAAGGGTATTAATACTGTTACGAACAGTGCAGTTACTTTTAGCGTAAGATAAACTGTTGCCATGGTAATTAAACTATCACTAATGGTATAGCAATTTTGCTGCCAACTTGTTTTCGCAAATCAGAAAAAGACCCGGCCCGGTCTTTAGCCCGGTTTTGTCCTGCATTCCTGTGTAAATAACTTCCGCGATCCGGTCAAAAAGCGAATAACTGTGGATTATTATTCGCTTTTTGGGAAAAGCCGGGAACCGGCCCGTTAATAGTAAGCATTAGTGATAATATCCACACCCAGTTTGTCCAGGCTGTTGGTACCTCCGGCAAGGCCGTGAAACCATATCGTGTACATAAAACCGCTTGTCGGCGTGATGTCACTTAACGTAGCAAGGACCGTATTTGTACCCGCCTGGCGGACATCGAATGTGTAGCTTTTATTCGTCGGGACCTTGATGAAGGACGAATAACCTTTAAATGCCTTATCCGATACCAAAACCGAACCGCCATGCACAGCCAGGTCGACCGACGAAGCATCCGGGCTTACATTGATAAACCTGATGCCCGCGTTGCCGGTGCCCGGATTGCTGAGCGAATCGTGCACCAGGAGTATCTGCGGGGATGCTGAGGTATTCACCATGAACAGCGAATAAACGGAATCCTGTTTTAAGGTTATCGTATCCGAAACAAGTTTATTACCCGTGGAGTTTTCGGTGTAGATATTGACTATTCTGTTCCCGACGTAAGCCCTGAAGTAATCAAGTTCGTTACCATACACCAGCGGCATTCTGTTCACTTTATTGGCATTAAAATACAGATCGATGGGCTGTTCATCGGGCGATGCCTGTACGAATGATACCAATGCGGTGGGGGGCGGGGTATAGTTGGCATTATTGTCTTTCAAACAGGATGAAAAAAAAGACAGCATGCATATCGCACCAATTCCGGCTGTCCATTTTTTTAAATTTTTTCTATTAGTATTCATAACAAGATGTTTTAAGTATAACGTTTGTAAGCCATTACGTATTTTGGGATTATACCGCTACATTTTATGAGAGATTTAACAGATCGTACGACTCATAAAGCTGTACATTTGGTAAATTTGTTCTGAACGGTACTTTAATTCTCAATCCTATGAAGCAGCAATTCCACTACGCAACCGTTACCGAGGCTATCGCCCAGTTGCATCAGCAAGGCTATAATCTTGATTTTAACCTGGTGCAGGACAAGCTTGTTGCCGGCGACCAGGAATATGAAGCCGACGATTTTGAGATAGCCGATCTTTACCGGTATGAGGGGCAGTCCGACCCGGCTGATGAATCCACGGTTTATGCATTGGTTTCTGCTTCCGGCCTCAAAGGGTTGCTGGTTTCAGGGTATGGGATATCGTCGGACGAACTATCCGCCGAAACCCTG
>DASZWG010000019.1:0-12092 GCA_035546675.1 Mucilaginibacter sp.
AAATAATGTTAAGATATTCGTTTCAATTTTCAAAAATCAATATATTGACCCTTACCCTTATTGTTGAACAGAGAAGCGGCCTCGTACAAATTTCGCATCTTTAACAAAAATCAGATAGTATTCCATGAACCTCGTGAAAAAAACATCCTTTTTAGCCTTATCCTTACTGCTGGCCTTAAATTTTACTTTCGGGCAGGTAAAGAAACCAACCCCTTCGCCGCGGTCAAAGCCGGTAGCGCTCAAAAAACAGATCAGGGGTAACCTGCTGCCGGTCGATCCCAATGTGATCATCGGCAAGCTGCCCAACGGGCTTACCTATTATATCCGGAGAAATACGGAGCCGAAGAACCGGGCCGACCTGTACTTAGTGACCAAAGTGGGATCGGTACTGGAGAATGATAACCAGCAGGGCCTGGCGCACTTTACTGAGCACATGGCCTTTAACGGTACGCGCGATTTCCCGAAAAACGACCTGGTGGATTACCTGCAAAAAGCAGGCGTAAAATTCGGGGCCGACCTGAATGCCTACACTTCATTCGATGAAACGGTTTACCAGCTTCCCCTGCCGACGGACAGCGCCAAATTGTTCGAAAAAGGCTTTGATATACTGGCCAACTGGGCCGGTTACCAGACATTCGACCCGAAAGAGATTGACGACGAGCGCGGCGTGGTGCTGGAAGAGGCCCGCCTGCGCGGCAAGAACGCCCAGGAGCGTTTGCAGCATCAAATATTGCCCGTGCTGCTGAATAATTCGCGCTATGCAGAGCGTATCCCTATCGGGAAGGAAAATATCCTGAAAACATTTAAACCGGCGGTGATCAAAAGCTTTTACCACGACTGGTACCGGCCCGACCTGCAGGCAGTGATCGCCGTAGGTGATTTTGACCCGAAGCATGTTGAAGAGCTGATCAAACAATATTTTTCGCCGCTGAAGAATCCGCCGCACGAGCGCCCGAGAATTAAATACACAGTGCCGCCCAGCAAAGGAACAGTGGTTAAAATAGCGACGGACAAGGAATTTCCTTACACCGTAGCCGAGATCATTGTACGTCATCCCGGCACCACGGTCAAAACCAAAGCCGATTACCTGCAAAGTATGCGGAATGACCTGTTCAACCAGATGCTGAATGAGCGCCTGAGCGAGCTTTTGCAGCAGGCCAACCCGCCCTTCCTGTACGCCAGTACCAGTTACGGCAATTTTATCGGCAACCAGGATGCGTTTACTACGGTTGCCGTAGCCAAACCGGGTCAACTGGAAAAAGCGGTCAAGGCAGCCGTTGCCGAAACGGAGCGTGCACGTAAATTCGGGTTTACCCAAACCGAGCTTGACCGTGCCAAAAAAGATGCGCTTACTCAAATGGAAAATGCATACAACGAGCGCGATAAAACACGATCGGTAAACTTTGTGCAGGAATACCAGGATAATTTCCTGCGCGGCAACGCGATACCGGGCATTACCTGGGAATACAACTTTTATAAGGACAATATTGGCAGCATTACGCTGAGTCAGATCAATGCGCTGGCCGGCAAATACATCAGCGACCAGAACCGCGCGGTGATCGTTGAGGCGCCTGATAAGGAGAAGCCCAACCTGCCGACGGATAAGACCCTGCTCGATTGGATCGCTACCGCCGGGCAAGGCGTAAAACCTTATGTGGATAATGTAAGCAACAAACCGCTGCTGGATAAGGAACCAACGCCCGGTAAGGTGGTTTCGGAGAAAACCGACACTACCATAGCTACCACCACGCTGATGCTGAGCAACGGTGTAAAGGTGATCCTGAAACCCACGACATTTAAAAACGACCAGATACTGATCAACGGGTACCATTTCGGCGGGACATCATTGGCCAGCGATTCGGATTTTACATCGGCAAGCCGTGCCGCCGGGGTGATCGGAAGCAGCGGCATAGGCAGTTTTACCGAGGTACAATTAGACAAAATGCTGAGCGGCAAAACCGTGGATATTTCACCGTATATCACTGAGATCGCAGAGGGTGTGCGCGGCAATACCACTCCAAAGGACCTGGAAACGGCCATGCAACTGGTTTACCTGTATTTTACCGAACCGCGCAAGGACCCGGCGATATGGGAATCGAACATGACGGAAACTAAATCGCTGCTGGCCAACCGCAGCCTCGACCCGACCAGCGTGTTCCAGGATACGGTTTCGGCCACGCTGAGTAATTATAATTTCAGGCACATGGTGCCCACCATTGGCCGGCTCAACAGCGCAAGCCTGGATAAAGCGTACAGCTTTTATAAGGACAGGTTCGGCAATGCCAACGGGTTTACATTTGTGCTGGTGGGTAATTTTGATGTGGCGAAGATTACCCCGCTGCTCGAAAAATACTTAGGCGGGTTGCCTTCATCGGCGAATAATGAGACCTACAAGGACCTGGGTATCCATACACCGGCAGGGCAGATCACTAAAGATGTTTATAAAGGCATAGGCGATAAAAGTACCGTTGAGCTGGTTTTCAGCGGGAAATATGACTATAACGAGTTTAATAACCTCCAGATGAATGCCCTGGGCGAGATATTGAATATCAAGCTGATACAACGTTTGCGCGAAAAGGAAGCGGAGACCTATGCCCCCGGCGTAAGGGCCAGTTATACCAAATTACCCGACGGGCGTTACAGCATTACGGTTTATTTCGGCTGTGCACCGGCGAACGTGGATAAGCTGATAGCCGCCACTATGGATGAGATCAATAAGATAAGGCAGAACGGACCCGAAGAAGTGGATGTGGAGAAATTCAGGGCCGAAACCGAACGGGCTATACAGGTACAACTGAAAGAAAATTCATTTTGGGAAAGTCACCTGATCAGCTCTGCACAAAATCAGTCGGATCCGGATAATGCCATGATGTGGATCGGCAATCTTAACAAGGCCACCGTTCAGACGGTAAAGGATGCGGCCAATCAATACCTGAGCGGTGATAACCTGATCAAACTGATATTGCTGCCCGGGAAGAAATAGTTGAAAAAAGCACGAATTGCACTAAAAGGCGCAAATTGCATCGGTTTAGCGTAATTCGCATAAATTAGTGCAATTCGTGTATATGAGTATCGGGCAACAGGTCATAGCCGATTGGTACCGGCGTAAAAACTGGCAGCAATTCCCTTTTCAGCAGGAAATGGAGGAAGCATACCTCGCCGGTTATTCGGGTTTGCTGAATGCTCCCACCGGCAGCGGTAAGACCTTCGCTGTGTTTCTGCCCTTCCTGGCGGGTTATATCAATCAATACCCGGATACCTATCGAACCCGGCAGAATAACGGGCTGCTGATGCTTTGGATAACACCGCTGCGGGCTTTGACCAACGATATCAAAAAGGCCATGCAGGAGGTATGCGATGAGATCGGCCTGCCCTGGAGGATCATGACACGGACGGGCGATACTCCCGCTGCCGAAAAACAAGCGCTCAAAACCAAACTGCCCGAGGTTTTACTCACCACCCCCGAAAGCCTGCACCTGATGCTGGCGCAAAAAGAATACCCGAAGATATTCCGGAGCCTGCAGATCGTCGTTATTGACGAGTGGCACGAATTGCTGGGTACCAAGCGCGGCGTACAGGTTGAGCTGGGATTGAGTAAGCTGAAAAAGCTTTCGGTTTACCTCTCCCCGGCCCTCTCCAAAGGAGAGGGCGTTACTCAGAGCAGGGAAGAAAGGACAAATTTACCACGATTTTATACAACCGATGCCGTAACGTGGAACAGTACTATCGATCATGCTAAAGAAATGCGCCATAAGCCTACTGATGCAGAAAATATCCTGTGGCAGCAGCTTAGGGCTAAAAAGCTGGGGTATAAGTTTAGGCGGCAGCATATCGTTTTGGGATATATACCCGATTTTGTATGTATCGAGAAAAACCTGATAGTTGAAGTTGATGGTGGCTATCATAACACAACCGATCAGCGGGAATCAGATGCGTCAAGGGCTGCATATCTGCGGGAAAACGGGTATAAGATATTAAGATTCACGAATGATGAAGTCATTACTAACACCCGGAAAGTTGTTGATGCGATAAACAAGGGGCTTAGTGGTGACTCCTCCCTCCCCTTCGGGGGGGGCTGGGGAGGGGTCGCACTCAAAATATGGGGTATCAGCGCAACCATCGGCAACCTGGAACAGGCGATAGATGTGCTGCTGGGGAACGATTTTCCGCGGGATAGGGTCAGGATGGTGCGTGCGCATATCGATAAGCGGCTTGTGATCAGATCGGTTATTCCTGAAAATATCGAAAGTTATTCCTGGTCGGGGCATATCGGCGTAAAGCTGCTGCCGCAGGTAATGGAGATCGTTGCCAGGAGTAAAACGACGCTCATATTCACCAATACCCGCTCACAGGCCGAAATATGGTATCATGCCATACTGGACAATTACCCCGAATACGCGGGCATTATGGCCATGCATCACGGCTCGCTGGATAATGAGCTGCGCAACTGGGTAGAGCAGGCACTGCATGCCGAAGCGCTAAAGGTAGTAGTATGCACATCGAGCCTTGACCTGGGCGTCGATTTCAGGCCGGTGGATACAGTGATACAGGTGGGAAGCCCCAAAGGCGTGGCCCGTTTTATGCAGCGCGCCGGCCGGAGCGGTCACCACCCTGGAGCGGTGTCGCATGCCTGGTTTGTGCCGACACATTCGCTGGAACTGCTGGAAGGAGCCGCATTGAAACAGGGCATCAAACAGGGGATCTACGAAAGCCGCGACCCGATGCTTTTGGCTATGGACGTGCTGGTTCAATACCTGGTGACGTTGGCCGTTTCGGACGGCTTTATGGCTGACGAGCTGTATGCCGAGGTAATGACCACTTATGGCTTCGCTGATCTGAGACGGAACGAGTTTGACGAACTGCTTGATTTTATTACCCGGGGCGGAAAAGTACTGGCGCAATACGATGAATTCCTGAAGGTGGAGATCGTGAACGGCATTTACAAGGTAAACAACAGGCGCGTGGCTATGCGGCACAGGCTGAGCATTGGCACCATTACCAGCGATGTAAGCATCCGGGTGCGCTGGCTGAGCGGCAAAAGCCTGGGAACGATCGAAGAATCGTTTATCTCCAAGCTGAAAGAGGGTGATACCTTTTGGTTCGCGGGCCAAAACCTGGAGTTTATCCGCATTAAGGAAATGAGCGCTTATGTGCGTAAAACCAATGCCAAAAAAGGATTGATCCCGAGCTGGATGGGCGGAAGGATGCCGCTATCATCTCAACTATCGGCAGTATTCAGGGATAAGCTTGATGAAGTGGCGCACGGTGCTGCCACGGATGAGGAGGTCGTCTCACTAAAGCCCCTTTTCGAATTGCAGGCCGAACTTTCGCATTTGCCTCAAAGCCACGAGTTCCTGATCGAGTCGTTCAAATCGACAGAAGGTCATCACCTTATTTTTTACCCTTTTGAGGGACGCTTAGTGCACGAGGGTATGGCATCATTACTGGCTTACCGTATATCGCGTATCCGCAACTTTTCATTTTCCATCGCGATGAACGATTATGGCTTTGAGTTGCTGGCGGACGAGGACATTCCTATCGAGCAGGCATTGGAGGATGCTGATTTCTTTTCGATCAATAACCTGCTTGACGACATA
Organism: Mucilaginibacter sp.; assembly: GCA_035546675.1. GTDB lineage: Bacteria > Bacteroidota > Bacteroidia > Sphingobacteriales > Sphingobacteriaceae > Mucilaginibacter. The sequence goes on from DASZWG010000019.1 coordinate 5,598, forward strand.
CAGCAAAGCCTGAACGCCAACGAAATGGCCAGGAGGCGCTTTCGTGATATCGCGCATATCGGCGGCCTGGTGTTTACGGGGTATCCGGGCCAGCCGGTGAAGAACAGGCACCTGCAGGCCTCAACCTCCCTGCTTTTTGACGTTTTCAGCGAATATGATCCCGGCAACCTGCTGGTACGGCAGGCTTATAACGAAGCGCTGGCTTTTCAGCTGGAGGAGTTCAGGCTGCGGGAGGCTTTGCAGCGGATACAGCGGCAGAATATCGTTCTTAAGCAGATCACTCGCCCGACGCCTTTTGCCTTCCCGATCATGGTTGACAGCCTGGGCCGTGAGCGCCTGACTACGGAAACACTCGAAGAAAGAATAAGCAGGCTGATGCGTACCGATGCAGGCGTTGAACCCAAAAGCAGCAGCAAGAAAACGGAAAGAGCACGAAAAAGAGGATTTTGATAAGATTTGCCTTATTATGCGGTGCACAGAAAGCGCGAAATGGTGAATGCAAAAGAAGCATGGCCCTGCCACGGGGCCATTATTATTGAAAGGTCGTAAAATTTAAGGCAGATAGTGAATGTGCGCTGCTTTCTTCTGTTCGGATCCAGCGCTGTAAATTGGTTTAAAGGTGGTATTAATCAAACAGTTTTTTACCGCGAATGATCACTGTTGCAATGATCAGTACGATCGGTAAAACTGTAATAATTACACCAACTAAGGTTAAATTGCTCATATCGGGTCTTTTAAATATTCAAGAAAGGGCAAAAATCATGCCTTCAGGTAAAAAAGGTACTTATTTAACCTTTAGGCATTTTTACTTCGGATCAGTTTAAAACAATACTTTCGGACGCGAATTATATTCCACAATATGCCGGAATGATAATACTTTTCCGGGCAATAACTTACCCACATATCCGCCTAATATTAACTGATAATATTATCTAATATTAAAATTAATTGCGGATGGTATTATGTCTTTTTCTTTTGTTATAAGAATCCAGGATTTCTGTGAAATAATTCCACCGAATTTTTGTTTAATTTAGGTGTAAGGTTTTCCACATCACCACGACTAAGGTATAAATAAACCGGGTAACATTATGATAATGAGCATAAAAAAGTTTTGCACATTGTTGTCAATTTTGTTGGCAACCACATTCAGCGCATGCAGCCAAACGGCTTCGAAGGGTAAAGCAGCACCGGGCAGTTCGGAGGATGTAAAGACATTTCCGGGTGCCAAACCGGATGCTTACTGGAAGAAAGTATTATCGCCTGAGACTTATGATATCATGGTCAATAAAGGCACGGAACCGCCATTCAATAATCCCTACTGGGACAACCATCAGAAAGGTATTTATGTAAGCGCTGCTACAGGTAAGCCGCTGTTCAGCTCGGATGCTAAATTTGATTCAGGCACAGGCTGGCCAAGCTTCTATAAACCGATCGATCCCAAGGCGATCATGATCGTAAAAGACTATTCGGACGGCATGGTGCGGGATGAAGTTGTAGAGCGCAGCACGGGCTTGCACCTGGGCCATGTTTTCGATGATGGGCCGCCGCCCACGGGCTTGCGTTATTGCCTCGACTCGTATGCGCTGAAGTTCGTCAAGTCGAAGTAATCAGCTAATAATCAAGTACCCCACCGGTACTTGATTATTGCTTGATATGCCCGTCAATTTTGAAGACGGTTCCTGATAATCAGATTTTTTTTAGAACTTTGCAACCGCGAAAACCAAAAACCACGTAGGTAATAGTGTTTTCCGGTTTTGAGTAAAATGATCATACTTATTTTTTTTCTGTGCCATTGGTTTCTGTCGCTTTTTTTCCAGACATTTTTCCTGCACCGCTACGCATCCCATAAAATGTTCAAAATGAATCCCTTCTGGGAAAAAGCATTTTATTTCTGCACATTCATTTTCCAGGGATCTTCATTTCTCAACCCGCGTGCCTATGCCATTATGCATCGTATGCATCATGCTTACAGCGACACGGAGAAGGACCCTCATTCGCCTCATTTTATTAAGGATGTTTTCGGGCTGATGATGAAAACCAAGAACATTTATGTATCCTACCAAAAATATAAAGTAGAGCCCGAGCCGGAGTTCCGCGACCGTTATCCTTCGTGGTCTTTTGTTGACCGTATAGGCGATCTTTGGGTTACACGGATCAGCTTTGGTCTGCTCTATGTTGCTTTCTATATTGCGTTCGCTGCCTACTGGTGGATGTTCCTGCTGTTGCCGATACATTTCCTGATGGGCCCTATTCACGGCGCCATTGTCAACTGGTGCGGTCACAAATACGGCTATTCTAATTTCGATAACCACGATCACAGCAAGAACACCCTACCATTCGACTTCCTGATGCTGGGCGAACTGTTCCAGAACAATCACCACAGGAAACCGAACGATGCCAATTTTGCCAAGCGCTGGTTCGAGTTCGATCCTACTTACCCGGTCATGAAACTTTTTAATGCCCTGGGTATCATTAAGCTGAGAAAAGTCTGAGGGTGATGATCTCCGCACTAAAGGTCATATTTGGTATCCTGTTAGTGTGGATGTGTTATGTGGTGATAAGCACCAGTCTTAAAAGCAACTTATTTACCGAATGGCATTCGCTGGGAGCTATTCCCTGGATGCGCGCTACGCTTTGGGATTTTTATGCCAATGTGCTGGTGATCTTTGTATGGGTATGCTACAAAGAAAAAAGCTGGTTTCTTAAAATCCTGTGGCTTTTACTTCTCGTATGTTTAGGCAGCATCGCCAGTTGCGCCTATTTGCTGATACAATTATTCAGGCTCAAACCCGGCGAAGGTTTAAAGGAACTGTTTAACAAGTAAACATTATAGTGCCCGTTATGATGGAATTAAAACCCCTGGCTGTATTGGCGTTGTACTCGTTAGCCGCCTGCTGTATGATCATGGTCCTGGTTTGGCTATGGGCCCATAAGATCAAAAATGCCGGTGTGGTGGATATATTCTGGTCGTACAACTTCCCGGTAATTGCCATGATCCTTTTGTTATTTGCCCCTGGGTACGATACGCGCAAATTCCTGATATGCGGAATGGTGATCATTGCCGGCTTGCGGCTGGGCACACACATTCTGGCCCGAACCGTAAGTCACCTTGACCAGGAAGAAGGCAGGTATCAGCAATTGCGCAAAGAATGGTCGCCGAATGCCGATGCTAGATTTTTTTGGTTTTTCCTTGCCCAGGCTTTATCAAATGTGATACTGGCGCTGCCTTTCTTTTTGATCTGCATGAACCCGGAGGAAAAATTATCGTCATTGGAATATGCCGGCGCCTGTCTCTGGCTGATCAGCGTTTTGGGCGAATCGATTGCCGATGCGCAATTAAGGGCATTCAAGAAAAACCCGGCCAATAAAGGCAAGGTTTGCAGTTCAGGCCTGTGGAACTACTCACGTCATCCCAACTACTTTTTTCAGTGGATGATGTGGATATCCTATTTTGTTTTTGCATTAGCTTCGCCGTACGGGTACCTGGCTATCATTAGCCCGGCTATCATTCTGTACCTTTTACTGAAGGTAACGGGCATCCCGATCACCGAGGAACAATCTATTCGATCTAAAGGCGATGCATTCAGGGCTTACCAGCAGACTACCAGCGCCTTTGTGCCGTGGTTCAGGAAACGTTAGATGTTTTATTCATCTGAAAATTGATAATTTTTCTATCTTTCAAAATCTGTAATCAGCACAATATCGTAAGCTAACCCAAAAACATAAACGTACTACGTCAAGCGTACTGCGTTCAACCTAACATGTGGTACGACAAACTGATAGAACAAAATAAGCTACCTGATTTTATACTGCGGCGCGGCATCCGGAAACTGCTGAAGCAACGCCTCCATGATGAAAATAAAGGAGGTGTTGAAGCACAGCAGGCACATTTGACGGCGCTGATCGAACAATTGAAAGCCTCACCTATTGCGGTGAACACCGCAGAGGCCAATCAGCAGCATTACGAGGTGCCCGCCGGGTTTTACCAGAATTGCCTTGGGAAAAACCTGAAATACTCAAGCGGGTACTGGAATGATGGCGTAACCAGCCTTGATACAGCCGAGACCGATATGCTCGAACTCACCTGTATGCGCGCCGATTTGAAAAACGGTCAGCATGTATTGGAACTGGGCTGCGGCTGGGGGTCATTATCGCTGTATATGGCCGCCAAATATCCCGGAAGTACATTCACTGTGGTATCGAACTCCGGTTCGCAGAAAATGTATATCGATCAGCAAGCGCATGAACGGGGTATTAAGAACCTGAAGGTCGTTACTGCCGATATGAATACTTTTACCATCGATGAGCGGTTCGACCGGATTGTATCGGTCGAAATGTTTGAGCACATGCGCAATTACCAGTTGCTGATGCAAAAGGTAGCCTCTTTCCTGGAGCCGGAGGGTAAGGTTTTCATTCATATTTTTACGCATAAGGAATACACGTATCTCTTCGAGGTAAAAGATGAAACCGACTGGATGAGTAAATATTTCTTTACCGGCGGAATTATGCCCAGTGACGATCTGCTGTTCTATTTTAACGATCATCTGACCATAAAAAAGCATTGGCATGTAAGCGGCCGGCATTACGGTAAAACCGCCAGGGCCTGGCTCAAAAATATGGACGCACATAAGGCTGAGGTCATTTCCTTATTCGAATACACCTATGGCAAAGATCAGGCGCTGAAATGGTGGGCTTACTGGCGCATATTTTTTATGGCCTGTGAAGAATTGTGGAACTACAACGCGGGCAACGAGTGGATGGTAAGTCATTATTTACTGCATAAAACGGGCGCATGAGCAGGCTGGTGATCATTATTATTTTGTTCCTGCTTTCATTGCTGGCCGTTTTGCGGGGACAAGCTTACTACCTGTGGCTGTTATCGATCGCTGTAACCGAATTTCCGCTCGTATTCGCTTTCGGAACTGTAGTTATGCTGATTACCGGATTTTGGGTAAATAAATATCAATGGTCCGGTACCATCATCGGCATTATCGCCCTGGTGCTCTTTATATCGCCCGTATTCAGATCATGGCTCGTATCGCGGCATCTGAAACAGGATTTGGCATGGGCTTTCGGAAAAGAGGGGATTAAAAGCGATGTAAAGCCGTTTAGCATAGCTAAATTTTTCAAATTGAAATTCAGGGATACCGTTGCGTGTCGTACGCTGACCTATGTAACCTACGGTGACGGGACCAAAGTGACCCTCGATTTTTTTCCCTCGCAATTGCCGGGCAACAGGCCCTGTGTTATCGTGGTGCATGGTGGTTCATGGACCAGCGGCGATAATAAACAGCTGCCTGACCTGAACAGCTACCTGGCGCAAAAAGGCTATCACGTTGCCGCGATCAATTACCGTCTCGCTCCCCGATATCAAACACCCGCTCCTGTCGAAGATATTCACCAGGCTATGAATTATCTTCGCGAACATGCGGGTCAATTGTCTATCGATACCAATAAGTTTACTTTGCTCGGGCGATCGGCGGGTGCACAGATAGCCCTGCTGGCTGCTTATACCCTGCACGATAAAGACCTGAAAGGGGTCATCGAGTTTTACGGACCGACAGATATGGTTTGGGGGTATTCGATACCGTCGAACCCGCTGATTATGGACAGCCGCAAAGTAATGAATGAGTATGTGGGCGGGACGTACAACCAGGTACCGCAAAAATATCATGATTGCTCTCCTTTGTTCTTTGTCGACAGGAATTCGCCGCCTACGCTGATGATACATGGCATAAATGACCCCCTGGTAAGTTATATCCATGCAATAAAACTACAGGCTATGCTAAAGGAAAAGCATGTGCCGCATTACTGGCTTAAACTTCCATGGGCCACCCATGCTTTTGATTTTAACCTGTACGGACCGGGAGGACAACTGTCGACCTATGCTGTTGAACAATTTTTAAATGAAGTGACGAAATGAAAACCGCCATCATTGGAACGGGCATTGCCGGCATGGGTTGCGCACATTTTCTGCACCCGCATGATGAGCTGACCATTTATGAGCAGAATGATTACGTTGGAGGGCACACCAATACCGTAACCGTTGATGAAGACGGCGAAGCCATTTATATCGACACTGGTTTTATGGTGTTCAACTATGTTACCTATCCCAATTTGTGCAAATTATTTACTACGTTGAATGCACCCGTAAAAAAGACGGATATGTCATTCAGCGTACAGCATTTGCCGGATGGGCTGGAATACAGCGGCTCAAGCCTGAATCACCTGTTTGCCCAGAGGAAGAATATTTTCAATCCGCGTTACATAAAAATGCTGATGCAGATCGGTCGGTTCAACAAAGAAAGCGTACAGATACTGGATGACCCGAAATACGCCGGTTATCCGCTTGGCCGGTACATCAAAGAATTCGGTTACGGAGACGACATGCTGTGGAAATACCTGGTGCCGATGAGCTCGGCGGTATGGTCTACCCCCATGGAGCAAATGCTGGATTTTCCTGCGGTTACGCTGATACGTTTTTTCCAGAATCAC
>DASZWG010000020.1:0-3326 GCA_035546675.1 Mucilaginibacter sp.
GGTATGGCTCAGCAGGTTGGCTACGCTTATCTTTTTGCCTTTGGATAAGGAGTCGTAAGGAAATTTCCAGGTGGTTAAATAGGTATTAATATCAGCGTAGAGGTCTATCTTTTTATCCTGCACCAGTCTCATTATCCCTACCGAATTGAGCGATTTACTGATAGATGCCGCCTGGAAAAGCGTTTGCGTGGTGGCGGGTATTTTCAGGCTGTCGTCGGCCCAGCCGTAAGCTTTGGCCCAGGCGATTTTATAGTTCTGGATCACTGCCACGCTCAGCGCCTTTACATGGTAATGCTCCATACGCTCGCGGATGGTCCAGGGGCCCTCGCCTTCTACCTGTATCATGCCGGTAAGGTTTTTTTCAACTTCTTTTATTTTGGCGCTGTCGGCGGTTTGGGCGAATGCGGCCTGCGCAGAAAGTAACGTAAGCGCCAGGGCGAATGATAAATGGTAACATCTCATGATACGGGGAGTTGGTCATGGCTAAGTTAACAATTTTATTCCCTCCGGTATCATTCTGAAACATGCCCGCCCGTAAGTGTGCCTCCACAAAAATATTTCATAATCCAATCTTAGATTGCTGAAAAAACAAACTCCGCCCTTGCAGGTGTTATCACCGGCAAGTTGTTCAAATTCCTTGTTGGAGTTATCTCTACAGGTGTTCGGAAGATTGATTTTAGTCGAAAAAATCCCTCCCTTTGGGAGGGGTGTGATAGGATGTGCCGTGGTTGGGAGGGGTTTTGGAAATGCAAAGCGAAACTAAACCCCTTCCTGCACCTTCCCGAGGGAAGGAATCGCATTACCAGCCTGCGCTTTTTTACTTCTTCCGAACGGGTATGGAGATAACTCCAGCAAGGGCGCAGATCGTCAGAATTTTTCAGGACGATACACATCGTGTATTCATCCTGGAAATTTACGGGTCAAACCTCTCAAGGATTCGGATACACTAAGCCAATTTTAGCGGCAAAAACATACCGGGATATGCTCAAAAGTGTTCTGAAAGTGATCAAAAGTGTCGTTTTCGTGAATTTGCCGTAAAAACAGGCGCTATTTTGTGTAAGCGTCCGCCCAATATTAACTACCTGTTTTATAATAACTCAAGTATTATTATACCACAAAATGAATAAAGCTCTCAAATTTTGAGGTATAGTGTAACAGGCATAACACTAAAGATCAGTCTGTTTATGCCGGAATGTAGCGGGAAGACACGTGAGCGTGAATGCTCAGTGTAACGAGCTATTGCAGTATCATCCCGAAGTACGCCGTCCAGGCGATGAAGAACAACTGCAGGGGTATGCGCAGCCACAGGTAGCCAACTCCCCTGCCCTCGTAATTGGCCCTTTGCAAATCGATGTTCTTCTGTGCGGCGTTAATGTTGGCGGGCAGCACCAGCAGGAAGAACAGGATAAGGAGGTCGGCCGCCAGCCGCCGCGAGCCGGGTATGGCAAGCCCGATGGCAAAGCATATCTCTATGACGCCGGTAAGGTAAACCAGTTCCCGTTTGGCTGGGATGAATCCTGGGACCATCATCGTCATACCTTTGCTGTATACAAAATGCCCGACGGCGGTAAATACCAGCATTGCGGCCATGGCGATGCTGCCGGCTGCGGGGTAATCCCACCCCCCGGCGGCGACATGCAGAACCAACAGTGCGGCGGCAAAACCAGCCAAAAGCACGAAAAGGGGTTTCATCTTCAGTAGTTTATGCTATAAAGTTATGAATTTATTCCGCTCGTCATAACGTGGTTAAAGCAGGGCAGTAAACTTTATAGGCTATAAATTGTTGTTATGCTGTCAATTTTAAATTATTCATCTAACACCTATGAAAATGAAAACCAAGTTAATATTGCCTGTATTATTACTGGCTGCAGCAGCAATGCAGGGGTGCGTCGGCAAGAAAAAGTATGCCGAGCTCCAAAATAATTACCGGAATCTGCAGGATACCAATCAGAATTTGAAACAGAGCTGGCAGGTAACCCAGCAAGAGCTTGCCGTAGCCAACAGCCGTATCCAAAGCCTCGACGACCAGATCGCAGCGGCAAAATCAAACGCAGCATCCCTGCAGGAAGCTTTGAACAAATGTTTGGCAGGAAACAACCAGGGCAATGTGAATATTTCAAAGCTTGCCGACCAGATATCCGCATCGGATAAGTACATCCAGCATTTGGTAGAGCTGAAGAACAAGAGCGACTCGCTGAATATGATATTGACGAACAACCTTACCAGGTCGCTCACATCCGACGAAAAACAGGATGTGGACGTCAAAGTGCTGAAAGGCGTTGTGTATATCTCGCTTGCGGACAATATGCTATATAAATCAGGAAGCTATAAAATATCCGACAAGGCAGGCAGCATACTAAGTAAAATAGCGAAGATCATTAATGATTATTCAAATTACGATGTGCTGGTAGAGGGCAATACCGATAACGTGCCGATATCACAGGTCAATATCCGTAACAATTGGGATCTGAGCTGTCTGAGGGCGTCCTCCGTAGTTCAGTCTCTGCAAAATAACTATGGAGTCGATCCCAAACGCATGACTGCGGGCGGCCGCGGCGAATACAACCCGGTAGCTGATAACAGTACGGATGAAGGAAAATCGCTGAATCGCCGCACCGAGATCATCATCACCCCGAAACTGGATCAGTTTATGTCACTCATCGGCAAAGGACCGGCTGATTCGCATTAATTTTAGAATAGTCAAAACGAAACACTTTACCAGGCCCTGCAATTGGCAGGGCTTTTTTTATATCAGTTCAGTTTGACGGCATCGTGGGCGCCATCCTGGTAAATAACAGCTTTTATTACATTACCCCGGCTGTCCTTTACAAATTCAAATTCTACATCAAAGTCCTTGGCGACGAATTTATTTTCAGTTTCGGGAAATAATCCGAACCTGCTCCAGCCCGGTACTTCGCCATATAGTTGCTTATGGTCGCTATCCAGCGTCACCGTCAGGACATTTCCCGGATCGATCTCATATTTTCCCGTATAACTTTTGAGTACGCTTTCGGGCACAGCTACCTGGACCGCCCTTATGATCTGCGACCGAAACAAGCCTTTAAAACCGTAAGCTTTTGCCACGCTGTTGACGATCTCGGGGATAATGTTATCGTTATCCGAATTTACCATCACCACCACCCCGTTTCCTCCTTCCATACTGCCGTAATACTGGCTCCTGAAACCCTCGTTTGCACCGGCATGTTCAAAATATTTTGTGCCGTTCATATCGACGATAAATACGCCCAGGGCAGCCTGCTTATCGATGTATGGCCTAAGCTGCAACCGCGTAGTTTGCTGATCGAGCACCTTCGCCGACCGTCCCT
>DASZWG010000021.1:0-2986 GCA_035546675.1 Mucilaginibacter sp.
CGGATAACGGTCGTTTCCCAGTCTTTTGCCTGGTCCGCGGCCGGAAGCAGGATAATACCCGCGGGTTTACTTCTCACCGAGTCTCCGGGTGATAATACCACCCATTTGCCTGCTTTTGCAATGCCGCGCTGCAGGACAATAAAGTTTTCTGCATGGTGGGGAAAGGTTTGGCCTTTGATCATCAGTTTGCTGCCTGTATAATCATCCCACCTGAAAGGCACGGGCTGCAACCAGCTTCGTATGCCCGCGGCCCTTAATTGTGCTTCCACGTAGTAAGCAGCTTTGAGGTATCCGGCAGATGCCGTAAACCGCCCTTCGGTTGCATCCGAGGCTATGCCATACATGTCTTTTTTTAACAGGGTTATTTCCTGGGCTTTGCTTTTAAAGGCGCTAACGGCTAAAAGCGAGATGATCAGTAATTTCTTCATGGTTATTTGCGGTTGATTTTCATGACCTGTTTGCCGTTTTCGTAAACGATCAGCGAATGGTTATCCGGGAACTCCAGCTGCACATCATAGCCTTCAAGGAAGAATTTATGGTCCGACTCGGGATATAATACGGCCGTCGGCACCCCGTCGCCCGATACCTTGATGGCATTGCCATCCTGTTCCACGTTCATCAGTTTGCCGTTGCTTTGCTCGTAGGCGCCGGCATAACTTTTGATCAATTCATCGGCAATCGTTATCCTTTCATGGGTGACCGCGCTTTTGTTCATGGTTTCCAGTACCTGTGCGCCGCTGGTAAGCGCACGCCGGATCACCGCGTCAGTCACGAACATGCCGTTATCGGCATTGGTCATTACCACTACGCCGCTTTTCGATTTGGGCAGGAAAACGGCCATGGTGCGCACGCCGATGTCGGAGCCGCCGTGCTCCAGCGCGTATCCGCCGTTGGGCAGGCCTTCGACCAGTCCCCAGCCCAGGCCCCGGTAATAGTTCGCCTTTACTTTTACCTGTGGTCGTACCATATCGGCAAAAAGCGTATCGGATAGCCCCAAGCCGTCCATGGTATAAATGCCGAGTTTGCAGTAATCTTCGACGGTCGTAATGAGGTCGTCTGCGGCATTGACAGATGTCTGAATGGAAACCCGGTAACGCTTACCCTGCCCGTCGTGCCACATCGCAAAACGGTTGGTATCGAGGGTCTTGCTCCAGTATTGGGTATTGTTTATACCGAGGGGCCTAAACAGGTAAGTTTTCATCAGCACATTCAAAGGCTGGTGAAACTTGTTTTCCAGCGCCCGGCGCAGGTACTCAAAGCCCTCACCGGAGTAACCGAAACGGGTACCAGGCTCGAAGTTGAAGCGCAGTTTGGTACCGCCGTTATCCGTGCGCCAGTTGGGGAAGCCGGTCTGGTGGCTCAGCACGATGCGGGTGGTTATTTTGTCCAGGTACGGGCTGCCCGCAATATCCGGGTCTATCCAATAATGGGCAAGCGGTTCGTCCAGGTTCCACAAACCGGCCTGCACCAGCTTCAGGGTAAGCATGGCGGTAACGGGCTTGGTTTGGGATGCGATATTAAACAGTGTATTGGCCGGTGCGGGGTGCCCCTGTTGCAGGTTGCCGAATGTTTTGAGCCACTTGATGCGGCCGTTCTCAATCAGGCCTACCCCGGTGCAGGGGACATGGTTCTGTGCCATCCAAACCGGAACATCGCGGAGCAAAGATTTAATAATAGTGTCCTGCTGCGCAAAAACGGAATTTCCGATGGCCAGGAACAGGAGGATGAGGGTGAGTTTTGCTTTCATGATTTTAAGATTATGAACCAAAAGTATCCGGGCACCAGACGTTAAAAAAATAAGAATGATGACCTGCTATGGATCAATGACAAACGCCGGGGAAGCGATGACCACTGACGTTCATCATCACTATGGATATGTTCATCACCAATATTTGGTGAAACGGGCGGACTGTGGTTTATTTGAATCATGAAAACTTTCGACTGGACACGTTTTTTTACCCGGCCCTATAAAGTTTACACGCAGGCGGTGTTTTGGGTGATCGTATTTTTCCTGTACATCTTGCTCAAAGAATATCCCCGGCGCATGACCGGTATGGCCCTGGTTTGTATTGTCCTGCAGGAGACACTGGAGCTGGCCATTCCCAGTTATACTCAGAATCTTTTGGTATTGCCCTTGCTAAAGCGCCGCAGGTGGCTGATCGGCGCCGTAATTTATGCTTTGCAACTGGTATTGCTGATTGAACTGCTGCCTTATTTTTTGAATGCCGTGGGCTGGCTTTTTACCAAACTGTTCCGTATTACCGATGTGGTGACCGACTGGCAGGACCAGCACTTTGCCTTTACGATGGTAGCCTTTACCGTAATGGCTTCACTCACCAAAGTAGCGATAGATCGTTTGTTACGCGATAAAGAACAAAGGGAAAATGAACTGCGCCACCTCAAGGCACAACTCAACCCGCATTTTTTGTTCAATACCCTAAATAACCTGTATGGCCTGTCTGTCGCCGAATCAAAAAAACTTCCCGGTTTAATGCTGAAATTGTCTGACCTGATGCGTTATTCTTTGTATGAGACCAGCCAGCATTATGTCGCGCTGCAAAAAGAACTTGATTATATTTCAAATTATGTAGCGCTGGAGCGGATCAGGCTAAGCGAAAATTCGGATATTCAGCTGCAGGTTGATGGCGATATGACCGAACAATATGTAGCGCCTTTGCTGATGATCGTATTTATCGAGAACGCGTTCAAGCATTTTTCCGCCGCAAAAGGCAAAAAAGCTTTTGTACACATCCGGATTGCCGTCCATGTGCATGAACTGCATTTAAACGTGCAAAACTCGGTGGACCCCGGGTTTGTGCCTGTGGCTCCGGCCAAACCAAAAGGCGGCCTTGGCCTGGAAAATGCGCGGCAGCGGCTCGACCTGATCTATCCCGGCCAATACCGGCTAAAAATCAATAAAAATCCGGGTAACTTTGAAACCGACCTTCTAATTCAACTGGAATGACCTTAACCTGTATTATCGTGG
>DASZWG010000022.1:0-2171 GCA_035546675.1 Mucilaginibacter sp.
CGCACAAGCCGATTCATTGGAGCCGAACGAAGCCAGCATCAGTGCATCCTGCGTAGGCCGTGGTACCAGCTTGGTAACGATCTTTGTGATCACGCCCAGCGTACCTTCCGAACCGATCATCAGTTGGGTCAGGTTATAGCCCGATGCATATTTCAGGGTATTGGCCCCTGTCCAGATGATATCGCCGTTGGGTAATATTACCTGTAAATTCAGGATGTATTCGCGTATCGTGCCGTATTTCACCACCCGCGGTCCGCCGGAACCGTGCGATACGTTTCCCCCGATAAAACAACTGCCCTTACTGGCCGGGTCGACCGGGTATAACAGGCCTTTTTCGGCCACGGCATCCATAAAAACCTCAGTGATAACTCCCGGCTCAACAGTCGCCTGCAGGTTGGCCTCGTCGATGCCCAGTATATGATTAAACCGTTCCATCGATATCAGCAAACCGCCTTTTACCGCCAGCGCGCCGCCGCTCAGGCCCGTCCCTGCTCCCCGCACAGTAACCGGTACCAGATGCTCGTTGCAGAGCTTCATCAATGCGGAAACCTGTTCGGGCGTAGCGGGCCTGACGGCAACTTCGGGATAAAAATGCAGATCTTCGGTCTCGTCATGGCTGTACTTTTCCAGTTCGTTATGACCGCTAAGCACCTCCTCGTCACCGGCTATGGCCCTGATGGCCGCCAGCAGGTCTGTTGTTATCGGGTTATATTCCATTGATAGCTGCATGATATGTAATGGTAACGCTCGAATGCGCTACTTTGCCTTTCATAGGCGGATTAAGTTTTTTGATGGTCACCGACACGGTATCCACGTACGGATAATGACGCACAATATCGTCGATAATGGCCTGGCACAGGCTTTCGATCAGCTTGCGCGGTTTTTGCATCTGTACAAAAGTGATCTCGTACAGATGTTCATAATTGACGGTATCGGCCAGTTTATCGTGAAGTAATTCGCCGTGGGGCTCAAAATCGACCGAAATATCGACCAGGAACTTACTCCCGAGCAATTGCTCTTCGGGATAAAAACCATGTCTGCCAAAAAACTCAGCGCCTTGCAGGGCAACATTGATCATGGGTGTAAAATTAGTCGGAAAGTCCGAAAGTCCGCATAAGTCGTAAAGACTATTTATCCAAAAGACACTTTCCGACTTAAACCGCTATCTTTGCCCCACCAATTATTTCTCAATGGCAAAAACTGATCTCTTTGAAGCGCCGGATTATTATTTAGTGGACGAACTGCTGACCGATGAGCATAAGCTGATACGCGACAGCGTGCGCGAATGGGTAAAAAAGGAACTGAGCCCGATCATCGAAGATTATGCGCAAAGGGCCGAGTTCCCGAAGCAATTATTAAAAGGACTGGCCGAGATCGGCGCCTTTGGGCCTACTGTACCGGTCGGGTACGGCGGCGCTGGGCTGGACTATATTTCCTACGGCATTATCATGCAGGAGATTGAGCGCGGCGATTCTGGCATACGTTCTACGGCATCGGTGCAGGGATCGCTGGTTATGTACCCCATTTATGCTTACGGATCGGAAGAGCAGCGGAAAAAATATCTTCCCAAACTCGCCACAGGCGAACTGATGGGCTGTTTCGGGCTTACCGAACCCGACCATGGGTCGAACCCCGGCGGCATGACCACCAATATTAAAGATGCCGGAGATCATTACATCCTGAACGGCGCCAAAATGTGGATATCCAATTCGCCTTTTGCCGATATCGCCGTAGTATGGGCAAAAGATGAAAGCGGAAAAATTCGAGGTATGGTTGTTGAGCGCGGCATGGAAGGCTTTTCGACACCCGAAACGCACAACAAATGGTCGCTTCGTGCTTCAGCCACGGGCGAATTGGTTTTTGATAATGTAAAAGTGCCTAAAGAAAGTCTTTTCCCCAATGTATCCGGGCTTAAAGGGCCGCTCGGCTGTCTGAACCAGGCGCGCTACGGCATAGCCTGGGGCGCTATCGGTGCGGCAATGGATTGTTACGATACGGCGCTTCGTTATTCAAAAGAACGGGTACAGTTCGGCCGGCCGATCGCCGGATTCCAGTTGCAGCAAAAGAAGCTGGCCGAAATGATCACCGAGATCACTAAGGCGCAACTGCTGGTATGGCGGCTGGGCACACTGAAAAATGAGAACCGGGCTACACCGGCGCAAATATCGATG
>DASZWG010000023.1:0-2899 GCA_035546675.1 Mucilaginibacter sp.
CAATGATCAGTGTAACGGAAACCGTAAATTGTAAAACCACCAGTATTCTGCGCGGCACCGCGGCAAGCTTACCGGCCTTAAATGTGCCTTTAAGCACTTTGACCGGCCGAAATGAAGATAAGTATAGTGCAGGATAGCTGCCGGATACAAGTCCGGTAAAAAGAGTGAACGTAATACCCGTTATCCAGAATAGGGGGCTACTCCACAAAACAGACATTTTTTTGCCTGCAATTTCATTAAAGAAAGGAAGGCTGACCTCTACCAGGATTATGGCCACAACAAAGGCAAATGCTACCACCAGCAACGATTCGCTCAGGAACTGACCGATAAGCTGTGTGCGCAAGGAGCCGATCGCTTTCCTGATACCAACTTCCTTAGCCCGCTTTTCGGACCGCGCGGTACTTAAGTTCATGAAATTGATGCAGGCCAGCAGCAGTACAAAAATCCCTATTATCCCAAACAGCCAAACATATTGAATGCGCCCGCCAACAATAACACCGTTTTTAAATTCAGAATACAAATGCCAGTTTTTCATAGGGTCGAGAAAGATCTGAGGCTTTTGTATCAGTTCGCTTTTATTGATCTTGCTCAATTTAATGTCTTTGATTTTTGCCGAAACCTTTTTCATGTCGGCATGATCGGCAACCTGAACAAAAGACAGGAAGCAGTTGCATCGCCAGGTGTCTGCCTGGTTTTTTAGCCCGGCATCGGTAGCAAACAGTTGCCAGGGAGCGACAAAATTCACGTCGGCAAGCGAGGAATTTTCGGGAAAATCCCGGTAGATGCCGGTTACCCTGACAATTTCATTATTATCAATTTTCATCACCCTGCCCATCGGATCGGCATTGCCGAAATATGCTTTGGCGGTTGATGCTGAAAGAATGATAGATGAAGGATCGTTCAAACTGGCTGTGCTGCCTTTAAGCATATCAAAGGAAAACATCTTCAGGGCGTCGGGTTCAAAGTACGTCCCGTTTTTTGTAAGCTTTTTATCGCCCGACGATAAGATGTGATCAGAATTCCAAGTGGCCATGCTGATGTACTTAAAATCGCTGCCGTAGCTTTTCCGCAATTCATCCCCAATAGGCCAAGGCATAGTCTCACCCGTTCCTATTTCACCGTTCATCGTTACATTTTGCTTTACCTGGGCAATATGGTCGTAGTTTTGAAAGTTCTTATCGAACGATAATTCATCCCAAATCCACAAACCGATCAGTATTGCTACGGCCATGCCTACGGCAAGTCCCCCAATATTGATCAATGAGGAGAACTTATTTTTAATCAGGTTTCTCCAGGCGATTTTTAAATAGTTCTTTATCATGAGCCCTCCTAACCTCCCCAAAGGGGAGAAATTTTCAAGTTGTATTGCTTTTATTTATCATTGTAAAACTCCCTCTTCAAAGGAGAGGGCTGAGGTGAGGTTCTACTCACTCCTCAAACTCTTAACCGGATTAGCCAGTGCTGCTTTTACCGATTGAAAGCTTACTGTTAACAGTGTAATCAACATTGCACCTGCCGCCGTTATAAGGAACATCCACCAGTTTAAACCTGTGTGATACTGATAATTGTTCAGCCAGTTATGCATCAGAAAATAAGCCAGCGGCGAGGCGATGAGCAGCGCAATGATCACCAGCAAAGCAAAGTCCTTTGACAACAACTGCCATAAACTGAATACCGATGCGCCCAGTACCTTGCGTACGCCAATCTCTTTCACCCGTTGCTCGGCCATGAACGACGCCATACCGAACAAGCCGAGACAACTGATAAATATCGCAAGACTTGCAAAAGCAGTTGCCAGCTTGCCTATACGTTCCTCGTTCCCAAACTTTTTGGCATATTCCTGGTCGACGAAATGATATTCAAAGGGCTGCTCAGGATTATAAGTTTTAAATACCGAAGCGATCTTGTCAACCGCCTCGCTGGCGCTCATTTTCGGGTTGATCTTTATCAGTACGTAACTGCTCGGATCTTTTGCCATGAAGTAAACTGCCGGGTGCACCTGCTCATAAGGCGAGCCGATGATTATATTTTTGGTAACACCTACAATTCTGAACTGCTTGCCGTAATAGGTTACATAAGTCGAAGTCGGGTTCTTCATGCCCATAAAATCTGCTGCCGCCTGGTTGATGATCACTGCAGCAGAATCGGACAGGAATGATCTCGAAAAATCGCGCCCTTCATTGAATTCCCAACCTATCGTTTTGCCGTAATCGTACGAAATGTTATTTTGCTGGAAGTCGACGCTCAGGCTTGGATCTTTCCCCGGCCATTCAATGGCGCTGGTACTGCCTGCGCCATCAGTAGGTGGTGAGCCGGCTTCAGCCATGTCAGCTATCACACCGGTATTTACCAGATCTGATTTAACGGCATCAAAATGTTTATGTATCTGGTCAGTAAGCATAGGTATGGCGACAAGGCCGCCACGGCTATAGCCAACCGGGCGATTTTTTGCATACTGTATCTGCCTAAAAACTACAATGGTGCCGATAATCAGTACAATGGAAACCGTAAACTGCAACACTACAAGCACCTTACGCGGTACCGAAGCCAGCCGGCCTACCCGGAACGATCCTTTCAATACTTTTACGGGCTTAAAGGATGAGAGGTAAAATGCAGGGTAGCTGCCTGTGATGACCCCGGTAATAAAACTAAAACCTATGCCTGCTATCCAAAACAAAAGATTCCCCCATGGGATGGCCATTTGCTTGCCGGCCACCTGGTTGAAGAACGAAAGACTTAGTTGTACAAGCATCAATGAAACCGCAAAAGCCAACAGCACGCAAAGGAATGATTCGCCAAAGAATTGGTAGATGAGCTGGCTGCGCATAGAGCCGATGGCCTTGCGGATACCTACCTCGCGGGCGCGTTTTTCAGAGCGCGCAGTGCTCAGGTTCATGAA
>DASZWG010000024.1:0-8548 GCA_035546675.1 Mucilaginibacter sp.
GTTTCGGTGCCTTTGGCTTCTTCTACAGTGATCACACCGTCCTTGCCAACTTTTTCCATTGCTTCAGCGATCAGGGCGCCGATCTGCTCATCGTTATTTGCCGAAACAGAAGCAACCTGCTTGATCTTGTTATTATCCTCGCCTACAGTCTGTGACTGTTTGGCAAGACTGCCAACAACAGCTACAACAGCCTTGTCGATACCGCGTTTCAAATCCATCGGGTTAGCGCCTGCAGCTACGTTTTTAATACCTGCAGCTACAATTGCCTGAGCCAATACGGTTGCAGTAGTGGTACCGTCACCAGCGATGTCAGCAGTTTTTGAAGCTACTTCTTTCACCATCTGTGCACCCATGTTTTCCAGCGAGTCTTTCAGTTCGATCTCTTTAGCTACCGTAACACCATCCTTGGTAATTGCAGGTGAGCCGAATTTCTTGTCGATGATCACGTTGCGACCCTTGGGGCCTAAAGTTACTTTAACCGCGTTGGCCAAAGTATCCACGCCGCGCTTTAATGCGTCGCGCGCCTCTACATTATATCTTACTTGTTTTGCCATGATTGTTTAATAGTTGAATTAATGATTTATTGAATTATTGATTGAAGGATCATTCGATAATTCAATCCTTCTATAATTCAGTAATTGTTACAGAACTGCGTAAATGTCCGATTCGCGCATAATTAAGTACTCTTTACCTTCGTAGGTAATTTCGGTACCGGCATATTTGCCATATAAAACCTGGTCGCCGGTTTTAACAGTTAAAGGTTCGTCTTTTTTGCCGTCGCCAACAGCAACAACGGTTCCGCGCTGCGGTTTTTCCTTAGCGGTATCGGGGATAATGATACCGGATGCGGTCTTCTCTTCGGCCGGGGCAGCTTCTACTACTACCCTGTCTCCGATAGGTTTAATGTTCAATGCCATAGTTATAACTAATTAATTTTATGAATTTATGGTTGTGTGTGCTTTTTCCAGCATCAATTATGCCAAGCCGGGCTAACGCTAAAAAATGACAGTCAAACTGTTTAATTGTCACTTTCGGGCTACGATTGCCTTTCCGGCTTAATCATTATTTAACATCCGAATGTCATCATGTCAGCCCCGCACATGCGGGTTTTAACAAAAAAGGCTTTGGGATTGTTCCAAAGCCTTTTTCCAGGTCTTTTCGCCCCGCTTATTTTTTGTTGCTGTTTTGCTGGGGCACATTAAGCGGAGTTGTCGTTGCCGGAGTTTTTGCAGGTTGTGCAGCCGGCTGCGAAGTCTTCTGTACACCGTCATAAGGCGAGGCAGTTGTTCCGCCGCTTTTTACCGAAACGTTGATCGCCATCGACAATATCATCAGGGTTATGGCTAATATCCAAGTGCCTTTTTCCAAAAAGTCGCCGGTCTTCTGAACGCCCATCAATTGCGATGAACTCGAAAACCCCGACGTCAAACCTCCGCCTTTCGGGTTCTGGATCATTACGATCGCGCCTAAAAGTACGCAGACAATAACGGCCAGGATCATTAAAACTAAATACATTTCTTTATCTGTTAATTGATTTTTCTTTCCAGCAATTCGATCTGGTCGGCAAAGTAACGGCTTTTTTCCGGGAATTTCAATATCAATTTTTTGTAGGTATTGATTGCCTTATGATACAGCATCTGGTCGACGTAAATGCGCGCCAGCGTCTCAGTCACCAATTCATCCTGGTCTTCCGCGCTTCTTTTAGCTTTGTTCTCGTTATCAAGCTTGTCGCTGCTCGGGGGGCCGATCTGCGGGTCTTCGGTCAGGAATTTTTGAATGATCCTGTCGCCCTTGTTCTTCATATCGAACTGTATGGTTGGCTTTGAAGAAGCTTTTTCCAGCTCCTCTATCGTGCTGACATGGAATATATTCTCATAATACTGCTGCTGCAGTGTATCGTCGGCCGTATGCCTGATCGCCTGCGTGGTGTCCAACTTGAAAGGCTGATAAATTCCCGAGTGTTCCTTGCGGGTCTTGTTCAGCCACCAAAGGAAAGTATAAGGCATTTTATCATCGTCGTACCTCGATACCTCTTTATTCTCTGCCTGGGCATGAGTTGGTTCGTATTCCGGGTGTTCTTCCCGTTCTGAAACGGTTTCAGCAAGGGGCATTTCAGCCGGTTCAGGTTCGCTTATCTCAACCGTTTCTCTGTCAAACAGAAAGTATTCCGGGTTGCCGGTATCTTCGCCTGCCTGTTGCTCAGCTTCAGGCTGAACTTCAGCCTCACTGACCGTAGTCTCCTCAGGAAGTGCAGCGGCAATTTCGGCAGGTTCGGTTGGCCCGTTCACAGGCCGTGCAATCGGTGTGAAAGCAATGTTTTCGATCCCCACGATCTCATCGTAAACCTCATCATCAATATTATCCGCCGAAACATCTTCGGCATAGGTCTGTTCTGCTATGGTAGTTTCTTCTTCCGTATCAGCCGGCAACTCCATCACTTCCTCCTCGAAAACAGGGAAATCGGTTTCGGCACGATGATCTTCTTCCGGCATTGCAGCTTCTACGGGTTCATCTTCTTTTACTGTACCATGATGTTCGCCGGGTCCTGTTACTTCTTCCTCAAAAACCGGTAATTCAGTTTCTGCTTTCAGGTCTTCGGCTGGTAATTCGGCGATCTGTGCCACTTCTGCGTAATGCTCGGCAGCGCTTTCATGCGCAGAAGCAGGAACATCCTCGTCTTCTTTTGCTGGCGACTCAATTATTGCCTCTGTTTCATCATGAAATTCCTGTACAATTTCATTTTCACCGGTTGGTTCGGTTTCGATCTCCTGTACGGGTTCATGTTCAACCAGGTAATCGCCGGTGTCGTCATCGCCGCCAAACAGGGGCTCGATAAGCGTCTGTGTTTCTTCTTCAATGACGGGCGCGGGTGCTATGTTATCTTCCGGCAGGTCGATAAGCGGCTCAATTTCAGGTTCAGCCTGTATTTCTTCGTTCGGGTCATCGTGAAATACGGGCATGGCTTCCTGCACCTGTTCTATATCCGCAGCGGTTGAGTAATGGCCGACCTTCTGTACGATCTGGATATCGTCCACATCGGCCAGGCTTTCGGGATAATTGACCGCCGTGTACAGTATCCTGGGATCACAATAGGCAGCAGCATGCCCCTTGCTGCTGTCGTCAGCGCGCATCAGCAGTATATGCAGCAGTCCGCTTTGCGGAAACTCGTCTGCAAACCTCTGCAGGTTAGAAATATAAGCAGAACCGCTGTCGGCCGGGTTGGCCAGCAGATCCCATAATATTTCCTGCTGCCTGTTATTTAGGTATTGGTCCACGTGGGTGAAACTACGAATTGCTTTACCAATTCGCAAAAGCTCTGTTAAAAATATCGTCTATCAGCTTCTTGTTGATCGCTGTGATCAGTTGCTGCTCCTGTGTGCTGATGTCGCCGCTGAAATCCGCGTACTCGGAAAACGACTGGTTAAAATCCACTTTTTTATCGGCCTTATATTTATAGGTAACGTTTACCGTTATGGTCAGGCGCTCGGCGCCGGCCAGCGGGGGGGTATTGGGATTGGTCGCCTGTACCGATACCGGCTCGATGGTATAGTTGGTGATATTACCCGTCATGCTGCCATCCGCATCGCCCTCAACGATCGATAAGCTTGTGGTGGAACGGATGCGGTCTTTTAGACCTTCGGTAAACTGCTGACTAAGGTAACCGACAACCAGCGGAGAATTATTTTCGAAATAGCCCACGTTGATGGTCTTCATTTCGAGCGGGATCGATGAGCCGCTCAGGGTGATCGAACAGGATGAACTGAACAGGACAAGTATCCCTACGGTAAAAAATGTTGCTGCCAACCTTCTCATCGGTTATAAATTTAACTCCTTTATTTTGCGGTACAAGGTTCTTTCGGATATTCCCAGTTCATTTGCGGCCAGCTTGCGCTTGCCTTTGTGCTTTTTCAGCGCTTTACGGATCAGGTCCGATTCTTTATCGACCAGCGAAAGCGATTCTTCCACTTCCTCGGCGTGCGGGGTAATATTGAAAGCCGCATTATTATTGCTGTTAATAACGGGCTGCTGAATGGTAAATTGTGCATCGCTGCGGGCCGGTGGCAATTCAATATCGTGGTAAAGCTGGTTTAGCGCCTGTGTCTTGTTGGCGTAGCCCGGCGAAACGCCACCATGTTCGATAATTTCGGCTACCAGCTTCTTCAGCTCGATCATGTCGCGCTTCATGTCGAAGAGCACTTTATATAATATGTCGCGTTCCGAAAAATCTTCCTTGGGTTGGTTTTCAAGCCGCATGGGCAGGGTAGTGCTCCTCGCTTCCTGCGGAATATAATTCAGCAATATCTGCGCGGTGATCAGCCGGTCTGTTTCCAGCACGGCCAATTGTTCGGCTACGTTTTTGAGCTGGCGCACATTGCCCGGCCACGAATAATTGGTCAGCATTTGCTGCGCCTCTTCATCCAGCTGGATGGGCGGTGTGCGGTATTTGTCCGTAAAATCGGCTGTGAATTTCCTGAATAACAGGTAAATGTCCTCTTTTCTTTCGCGCAAAGGCGGTATACGCAACGGAACCGTGTTGAGACGGTAATACAGGTCTTCCCTGAATTTCCCGTTACGAACAGCATCATACACATCGACATTCGTTGCAGCGATCACGCGCACATTGGTCTTCTCTACTTTCGACGAACCCACTTTGATGAACTGTCCTGACTCGAGCACGCGCAGTAAACGCGCCTGTGTGCCCAGCGGCATTTCGGCTATCTCGTCCAAAAATATCGTACCGCCGTTAACAGTTTCGAAATAGCCCTTACGCTCACCGATAGCGCCGGTATAAGCGCCCTTTTCGTGACCGAAAAGTTCCGAATCTATTGTGCCCTCGGGAATAGCGCCGCAGTTCACCGCGATAAAGGGTCCGTGCTTGCGCGGACTCATCTGGTGAATGATGTGCGAAAAAACTTCCTTGCCGCTCCCGCTTTCGCCGGTTATCAAAACCGAAATGTCCGTCGGCGCGACCTGGTTCGCTATGGTTATTGCCCGGTTAAGCAGCGGCGAGTTGCCGATGATACCGAAGCGTTGTTTAATTTCCTGTACTTCCATGTGCCCCCTAACCCCCTAAAGGGGGAATTCAAAGGTTAAATTAATTGATTATTCCCCCTTGTTTAATTCTCCCCCTTCAGGGGGCCGGGGGGGTATTACTCCGATCAGCGTAGCGGTAGTAGACCTTTCCACTAAAACATCCACGTACTGGCCTGGTTTGTAATTCTCATTTACCGGGAAAACGACCATCGCATTCTGGTCGTTACGCCCGCAATAGTCCTTATTTGAAATTTTTGAAAACCCCTCTATCGGCACTCTTTGTACTTTGCCTATATGGGTTTGCAGGCGCTGATACGAATGCTGCTGCTGCCTGGCGACGATCTGCTTAAGTCGGCTGTTTTTGACCGTTTCGGGAATGTCGTCAGCATAACGCTTTGCCGCGAGGGTACCAGGTCTTTCCGAGTACATGAACATATACGCAAAATCGTATTGCACATAATCCATCATGCTTAGCGTATCCTGGTGTTCTTCTTCCGTTTCGCTGCAAAAGCCCGCGATGATATCGGTCGATATAGCGCATTCCGGTATGATGCGGCGTATCGCATCGATCCGGTTGCGGTACCATTCACGGTCATAGGTACGGTTCATCAGTTCCAGTATGCGGCTGTTACCCGATTGTACCGGCAGATGGATGTATTTGCAGATGTTCCCATACTTTTTCATGGTATACAGCACCTCGTCGGTAATATCCTTCGGGTGCGATGTTGAGAAGCGCACACGCAGATCGGGATGTATTTGCGCCACCATTTCAAGCAGGTTAGCGAAATTGACAATAGCCCCGGCCCCTCCTGAATCCTCCCCTAAGGGGAGGACTTGGTTAGCTTCCTCATCAGAACCCTCTCCAAAGGAGATGGCAGGGAGAGGTCTGCACCATTTATACGAATCCACATTCTGCCCCAGCAGCGTCACCTCGCGGTAGCCCTGGTTGAACAGGTCGGTACATTCTTTGACGATAGAGTGCGGATCACGGCTCCGCTCACGGCCGCGGGTGAATGGCACCACGCAGAATGAGCACATGTTGTCGCACCCCCGCATGATCGATACAAAAGCGTTAATGCCGTTGCTATTCAGGCGAACGGGGCTGATATCTGCATAAGTCTCCTCACGCGAGAGCAATACATTAACGGCGCGCTGCCCGTCGTCCACTTTATCGATCAGGTTTGGCAGATCACGATAGGCATCGGGGCCCACCACTACATCCACCAATTTTTCTTCCTCCAGGAATTTAGATTTCAACCGCTCGGCCATGCAGCCCAAAACGCCTACTACCAACCCCGGGTTCTTTAACTTAGCGATGGTAAATTCCTTCAGCCTGTTGCGGACGCGCTGCTCGGCATTTTCGCGTATCGAGCAGGTATTGATAAAGATCACGTCGGCGCTGGCGTAGTCGGCAGTGGTGGCAAAGCCTTTTTCAACCAGTATTGAAGCCACGATCTCGCTATCCGAAAAATTCATGGCGCAGCCATAGCTTTCAATATAAAGCTTACGCCCGTTGTTCTTCGCGTTCGGCTCCAGCATCAGTGCTTCACCCTGCCTGCTTTCATCGTGCGTTTTGTCCTGGATAGCGATCATTATTGCGTATAAAAATTGGACTGCAAAAGTACACAAAAATTACATAAAGCGTGACAAAGTGTCACGTTTTGTAAAAACGCGACTCTATTATGACGGAGAATAAAAGAAAATTCAACAATTTGCAGGAACCGTTGTATTCAACCAAGACCGGAAGCAACTTAATATAAATGGCCCGACTCCATAAATCACACAAGAGAATAATGATCGTTATAGGGTCACTGGCCGCCCTGGTGTTCATACTGGCTGTTCTCGTCAACCAGTACTGGTCGCCGATTCTGGCTAAAGAGGTACGCAAGATCGTATTACGCAGCAGCGACAGCCTGTATACTGTCGACTTTTCTGAAGCCAAGTTGCATGTGGTCAGGGGGGAGATCGTTTTTTATAACATCGTCCTGAAACCTGATACCGCTGTTTATAATCGTAAGGTACGGCAGCATACGGCCCCTAACAACCTGATTGCACTCCATGTAAAACGGCTGACGCTTTCGGAAATACACCCCTTCAAACTATATTTTCAGCACAAGCTGGAGATCGGCCGCGTAGCCCTTAAGGAACCTGAACTGGATGTGAGCTACCAGTTGAACCATACAAAAGATACTACGGTAAAAGATAAGCGTACTGTTTGGCAGAAAATATCGAAGACACTGAAACTGATCCATATCGGCGAGATCGACCTGAGCGATGTGCAACTGAAATACAAGGATTATTCGGGTAACAAGCTTGCGATTTCCGAATTGAAGGAAATGAACCTCAGCGCAACCGATCTCCTTATCGATTCGGCGACACAGACCGATACATCACGGCTAATGTATTGCAGGGATATTGATATTACGCTCAACAATTATTCGGGCCGCTCATCAAACGGGTTGTATCGTTACCATATCGGTTCACTGAAATTATCGACAGAGAACTCGGAGGTTGATATACAGAACCTTGATCTGACGCCTGCCGATACATCCGAGTTTTTCGAGAAAAGCCGCAGGGATCGTTTCGATGCACACCTCGACTCGCTGCAGATCAAACATTTCGATTATCTCTCCTATCACAAATACCGTATTATCAATGCATCGCACATGCTGCTGACGAACGGCACACTCAATGTTTTTACCAATCCTCACAAAAAGCCGCCCACTACCGACAAAGTAAAAACTTACCCGATATTCGGTTTGAAACAGATCAAGGCCGATCTTAACATCGATACGATCGACCTGACAAGTATTGATATTATCTATTCGGAAGTGGGGCGTAAATCGCAAAAAGTAGGGACAGTAAGCTTCAATAATTCTTCCGGGCGTCTGCTGAATGTAACCACCAATAAAGCTGCTTTGGCTAAAAATAATATCTGTACGGCTGATTTAAATAGCTATTTCATGAACCGTGCACGTTTGCATGCTTTATTTACCTTCAACCTGACAGCCGAAGACCTCGCATTTAGCTACAAAGGCAGTGTTGGCCCGATGGACCTGACTGTCCTTAATCCCGCCATTATGCCGCTCGGCCTGGTCAAGATCAACACCGGCAGACTGAATAGATTTGATTTTGATATTCAAGCTAATGACAAAGCCGCTCATGGCAGAATAAGCCTGTTATATGACAGCCTGAAGGTCACCGTGCTGAAGCCGGATACGAATAAGGACCGGCTTAAACACCTGGCCGTTGCCTCGCTTTTTGCCAATATCCTTGTCCTGAAGCACAACAACCCGGACAAACCCGGCGAAACTCCGCGTTCGTTTGATGTTACTTTCAGTCGTCCGCCCGATTATCCATTTTTTAAAACGATATGGCGTACACTGCTGGCCGGTATTAAACCATCCGTTGGCCTGAATGATAAAATGCAGCAGAATGTAAAAGCCCAAATAGCGGCATCAGTACAAAAGAAGCAGGAACGCCAGGTCAAAATAGCGGAACGCAAACAACGCCG
>DASZWG010000025.1:0-3280 GCA_035546675.1 Mucilaginibacter sp.
AGACGCTATGATGGGCGGGAGATAGGCTTTTCGGCAGCCAAACGCCATCAAGGCCGTTAACAACAGCATCACCAATGGGTTATATGTGCACCTTCGCTTACTCATCTACCCAAAACGATGGCTTTACATTAGTTCCTCTTAGAGTACAGTCGACGCAGTCGGGATCAGAGGCGGTATATCCAAGTACGACCGATGAACCGGGTTTGCCGAACGGATCAACAGCAATTTTATAACCGCTGTAAATATATTGCTGCACCTCTTTTACATACGTTGAATCCTTCAACTTTCTATCATAGAGCAGCGTATCCAGCCTGCAACCGGCATAGGGGTTGTCGGTCATTAACGGGGGAAGATTACGGCTGTCAATATATATCCTGCTTTCCGAAGTGCTGCCCGCAGTGATGTAGCCCAGCACATGTTCCGCAGGGTCGCTTACGCAATGAATATTTCCCGGCAATTCAGATGGCTGGGCGTCAAAAATACTTCCCAGTTGCTCGGAGTTTTTCTTCAACTGCTCGAAATAATTAAAGGCATCCGAAGTAAGCGCATATTGTTTTACCATTATGGTGTAACGCTCGGCGACCTTTAAAGAAGTTAAGGGTATAAAAGTGATCGGATTTTCGCTGATAACGTCTTTTGAAAGCTTGGCAGATGAATTCAGCAGAATGTTGGGAGAGCCAGCACTAACCCAGCAAGTGTATATCTGGTCCTGAATTGGCCGGGGCAACATCATGTTATAGGGTTTTGTCACATAATACGCGTGTGAATCAAATGCCGAATGTATTTCATAGGTTTCGGTAAAGTCCCATCGGTAATAGCGCGAACTGTTGTTTGGATCATGGGTATCGGCATAGATCTGTACACCATTGTTTTTTATTTCGTAATAAACGCTATCGATTGCAGGTGAATTTACTGCCGGGACCATGTCCGACTGATAAACCTTTCCACCTGCTGTAACTATCTTCAGACCATATTTACCCGGTGAAGTTAAGTTGAAGCCGGGAGCGCTATAATAACCGTTACCTGTCTCTGTAAGCGAAAAGCTGCTGCCCCCATCACTTAAAACGGTTACTGTGGCCCCCAATTCAGGTTTTGACCCCTGAGCAGACGAAAGCGGCACGGTTCTGCTCAGCCTGATAACCGTCGAGTCCTGCCCGGTGTTGATCACGCCGTCTACAACCAGGTAGCTGTTATTAGCCGTGACGATAGGAGGGGCATAAGGTTTCCGGCAGCCAAACGCCATCAAAGCCGTTAACAACAGCATAACCAATGGGTTATATGTGTACCTGCGCTTACTCATCTACCCAAAATGATGGTTTTACATTTGTTCCTCTTAACGTACAATCGACACATTCGGGTGATGAAGCAGTATAACCAAGAATGGTCGGTGAGCCGGGTTTACTAATCGGATCAACGGGATCCTGAAAACGAGTATAGATGTACTCCTGAACTTCGTTTACAAGCGCGGCGCCGACTGCTCTTTGGTAAAGAAGCGTATCCAGCATACAGCCGGCATAAGGGTTGTCGGTTGGTGATGCGGGAAGATTACGCCTGTCGATGAATATCCTGCTTTCTGAAGTGCTGCCCGCGGTAATATAACCCAGCACATGCTCCGCGGGGTTGCTTACGCAATGAATATTCCCCGGCAGTTCAGATGGCTGAGCGTCAAAAATGCTTCCCAACTGTTCCGAATTTTTCTTTAGTTGCTGAAAATAATTAAAAGCATCTGATGTAAGAGCGTATTGTTTTACTAATATGGTATATCGGTTGGCTACCTTTAGGGAGGTCAACGGCATAAAAGTGATCGGGTTGCCGGTAATAATGTCCCTCGAAAGTTTTGCTGAAGAATTCAGCAAAATATTAGGCGAACCTGCACTAACCCAACAGGTGTATATCTGGTTCTGGATAGGCCGTGGCAATACGGTGTCGAACGGAACATGGGTGTAATACTCATGGGAATCAAATTGCGAGTGGATTTCGTAGGTTTCGGTAAAGTCCCAGCGGTAGTAGCGCGAACTGTTGCCCGGATCATGTGTATCGGCGTATATCTGTACACCATTATTTTTGATCTTATAGTAAACGCTGTCGATTGCGGGTGAATTTGTTGCCGGGATCAGGTCCGACTGGTATACCTTTCCGTTTGATGTAACGATCTTCAGACCATATTTACCCGGTGAAGTTAAATTGAGACCGGGGGTGCTATAATAACCGTTGCCTGTTTCGGTGAGTAAGAAACTGCTGCCTCCGTCGGTTAAAACAGTTACCGTGGCCCCTAATTCAGGTTTTGACCTCTGAACAGACGAAAGTGGCACGGTCCTGCTCAGCCTGATAACCGTCGAGTCCTGCCCAGTACCTATCACGCCATCAACCACCAGGTAACCGGTCGGGCTGCTGCCACTGATCTTGGGATTATAAGCCTTTTTGCAACCCCAGGCAATCATTAATAAAAGAAGTGTTATGTAAATTTTAGTTCTCATGGGTCGATCCAGTAATCAGGTTTTTTTGTTTTTCCGCCAAAATGGTAACGGCAATCCACGCAATCATAATCGCCTACTCTAACTATATAAACCGAGTCCTTCACATCCTTATCATATCCGGCAGATATGGTACCCAGTGGTATTGCAATAAAAGCCGATAAATATGGCGGAACCCCCTCACCCAGGGACCAGCTAATGGTATAGGGCATACAGGTTGGTGCGGGCAAGGGCCATGCCGGTAATTGTGAATTATCTATAAATACTCTTTTTTGTGAAACCGTGCTTACGCTTAGGTAACCGATCACGGGTTCGTTAGGATTGGTGATGCAATGTATGTTACTATTAAGCTGCGAAGGCTGCGCATCAAAAATATTGCCCAGCTCCTCTGTGTTTTTCTTCAGTGTCGACCAGAACTGATATGCGTCCCTGGTCAGAGCGTATTGCCGCAGGTTAATGCTGTATCGGTGATAAAATTTTTCAGAGGTTGACGATACATGTGTTATGGGTGTATTATTAACTATATCCTGTGCCAGGTTGGCCGATGAACCTAAAATAACATTGTTCGAAGTATCCGTAACATAGCAGGTATGTATCAGCTCATCGGGTTGCCTGAGTACCACTTTTTTTGATACGTATGGCGAAGCGCTGTTGTTAAATTCAAAGTAACTGTCTAACTGGCTTACGAATATATAGGTCTCTGTATAGTCCCAGCGATAGTAACGTGTACTATTGGATGCATCATGCGCGCTGGTATAAAAATTTACGCCGTCACCGGTAATCTCGTAGCGCAATGTATCGATGGG
>DASZWG010000026.1:0-7403 GCA_035546675.1 Mucilaginibacter sp.
GCATAGGCTCATCATACATTACCGATAGTAAAATAGTTGTACAGGCAAACTTGAAAGATGTCGGTTTTATTCACTGGTATAGCTTCTCAGGGATTTCTAACTTTAATGCTACGGAGACCATACAGAAGCTTTCGGCCCGTACCCGGGAAGACAGCATATACCATGCTGTAAGCAGACTGATAGGATTGCAAAACAGGCTCCAGTCTTACAGCAGCCCAACCGATGCAAAATTTGAGTTGAGCGCAAGCAAATCCTATTGGCTTAATTACGATGATGATTTCAAATATATTCCAACGCTTATCGGATCGAAGGAAATATTGTATAATGGCTTTACAGCGGCTTTGGTAAACAGGCTGCAATACCGGAAGTTTTATAATTTCACGCTTACTGCCGCATACGATAATTATGACTTGTTCAGTTTAGGTACACAACTGATGTACAAGGCGCCAAATTTCGAGGTTTATCTGGGCAGCGAACGGCTTTTAGAAACAGCAAAACTTGCAGGTTCCATTAAGAACGGATCGGCTTATACCAACGGCTCATATACCGGTGCAAACATCTTCCTGGGCTTTTCGATCAAATTCGGACCAGTGATTGAACACCCCATGAATGCCAGTGTGATACCGATAGGACAAAAAGGATTTCTCGGCCGGCTTTGGGCCCGCCTGTTCAAAACTTACGAGTAAGCCTTCCCCGGCTTTTTGCCTGCAATAAAATCTTTGAGGTAAAAGGGTTCGAAATAAGCCACGTCTGCAAAATCATTCGACAGGAATTTTTCCGTAGCAATTTTGGTAAGATAACGCGCTGAATTAACAAAATCATCAACAAAAACCGCATGGCTGTTGTGCCCGAGCACCGAACGGCATTTGGCTGCGCCGTCACCAAAGAATATCATTTGCCTGTCGCGTAAAAGATCACTGAGGCTTTCTGCATCTATGATATCAGCTGATACGGGACGTATTTTATTGCCGGAAGCATCGAACACAGCAGTAAAAACCTCCATTCTGCGCGCATCAATCATCGGGCATAGCAGTGCATTAGCGGCTAAATCTTCTTTTTCCCTCATCCCCTGCGCCATTGCTTCCAGTGTCTCCACAGCGATGAGGGGCTTATTGAGTGCAAAACATAATCCTTTAGCCGTCGAAACACCGATACGCAGCCCGGTATACGAGCCCGGTCCGCAGCTTACCGCAACCGCGTCCAGATCGTTATAACCTATCCCGGCTATAGCCATTACCTCATCGATGAACAAGGTGATCTTTTCGGCGTGGACGTTTCTTTGATCCACTTCGCGGCAGACCAGCAATTCACCGTTATGCGAGAGTGCTATGGAGCATGCTGAAGTGGCGGTTTCGATCTGTAATATCATTTGAAATTATATTTCTTTAAAACTTTTGCAATCAGGGTACCGGATCGTGGCCGTGGCCTCCCCAGGGATGGCACCGTGCTAAGCGTTTGATAGTAAGCCATCCGCCCTTGAAGGCGCCGTATTTTTTTATCGCTTCGACACCGTATTGCGAACAGGTTGGCGTGTAGCGGCACGATGCAGCGGTAAGCGGCGATATGAAATACTGATATATCCTGATCAGCAGCAAAAATATACTTCCGATAATCGTTTTCAATATGTTCAGCAGTATTTTCATTGGGTTGCCTTCACTGAAAGATCCTTCAGCAATTTGAGCATCTTTTTTTCAATCAGCCCGTATTCAGCGATCTCCTTACCGATATAGCCTATGGAAAAAACGATATTTTTCCCGGCTTCGCTTAAACCGGCGTATAAATTTTGTTGCTTGTTAAGACGGTAAGCCTCGCGTATGCGCCTCCGTATCAGGTTGCGGTCGACAGCGCGGCTGAAACGTTTTTTGGATACAGCGATCAGCAGCCGGGCCGGGTATTGCCACTCGTCTTCGACGGCGAGCCATGAAACTTTGAAGGGGTAACATAAAAAAGAAGAACCGCTATGAAAAAGCTCGTCGATAAGCTTTTTGTTACATAACCGTTCTTCTTTTTTAAAAGTATATGTTTTGCTCATGCTGAACCGCAATTTAAAGAATCATTCGGTTCATGCCTCCTGCAAGGGGAGAAATAAGCAACCGGTAATTATGCTTTGTGCAGCTTCTCGTCAGAAACAGTTAACCTTTTTCTGCCTTTTGCCCTTCTGGCGGCCAATACCCTCCTGCCATTAGCAGTTGCCATACGCTCACGGAAACCGTGTTTATTTCTTCTTTTTCTCTGAGAAGGCTGAAACGTTCTTTTCATTGCTTTTTATTCTATGCTTCGTTTTTAAAAACAGGAGCGCAAATGTAGCGCATTTTTTAAACTTTTCAAACACAATTATTAATTTAGGTGGGGATGGGGTGTAGTATCGCTGAATTGTTTTATTGTTATATTGTTCGATAGCAGTTGAGTTTAAAAGACTTTTATTATGAGAAATCTGATCACGGCGCTTATTTTGTTGTTCCCCCTGGCGGCGATGTGCCAGGAAAATGACAGCCTGCACTATAAAATTTACAGCACCGCCCGGCAAAAGCTGGTGTCAGCCGGCGATATCATCAGCGATATGAATGATGCCGATGTATTGTTCTTTGGCGAAGAACATAATGATTCGACCTGCCACGTGCTCGAATACACCCTGCTGAAAAAGCTGGCCGAAAAATATCCCGGCAAAACCGCCCTGAGCATAGAAATGTTCGAAACCGATTGCCAGACGGTGCTGAATGAATACTTGGACAGCCTGATACGTGAGAAAAACTTCGTGACCGAAGCCCGGGCATGGCACAATTACAAGGATTACCGCCCGATGATCGAGTTTGCCAAAGCGAAGAAAATACCTGTTGTGGCAGCCAATGCGCCATCGCGTTATGTCAATATGGTGAACCGGCTGGGTCTCGAAAGCCTGGAAAAACTAAGCAAAACAGCTAAAAACTGGTTGCCGCCGCTTCCAATCGATACGGCGACCGGCGCTTATTATGAGAAATTCAATAACATTATGGGCGGGCATAGTTCCATGGGCGGTATGCAAATGTACCAGGCGCAAAACCTGTGGGACGCCACCATGGGCTGGTCTGTAGCACGGTTTTATAAAAAGCACCGCCACTATAAAATATTACAGGTGAACGGCGGTTTTCACAGCGAAGATAAGCTGGGCGCCGTTGCCCAACTGAAAAAGTATGACCGAAAGATCAGGGTACTGAATATTGCCTGCTACTCGGATGAGAGCTTTTACAACCCGGACTGGTCAAAATACGGTAAGGACAACGATTACATTATCCTTACCGATCCAAAATTGCCGCGAACTTATTAGCAGCTGGCAGCAATTATTTCCCTTTGGCCAGCAAGTCGCGTATTTCGGTAAGCAGTACTTCTTCCTTGCTTGGTGCCGGCGGAGCTGCAGGGGCAGCTTCTTCCTTCCTTTTTAAGGAGTTAATCAGCTTGATCACCACAAAAATTGCAAAAGCAATGATCAGGAACTCGATCACGGTGTTAATGAAATTCCCGTAATTTATGCTCACTTCTGCAGTCTTTTTGATCGGGTCGGCAGGTTTGATCAATACTTTTAGGTTTTTAAAGTCAATACCACCAGTAATATACCCTATCGGCGGCATGATGATGTCGCTAACCAGTGACGTGACAATTTTACCAAAAGCAGCGCCAATAACTACGCCGACAGCGAGGTCGACAACATTGCCCCGCATAGCAAATTCCTTAAATTCTTTAACAAGTGACATAATTAGCTGTGATTTGATTTTTTAAATATAAAAAATCTGCCGGTAAGCAAAAATATTTTATACAAAGTACAGGTTCTTTAAACACTTGTCATATTTTTTCGTTTAAGGGGTAGTTCACTATTACCAGGGAGTTAATTTCTTTCAATTTCAGGTTAATTGGTGTATTTTTGGGCTTGATCTAATTATGCTTAAACAGAATCTTCAACAGAAATTATTACAAAAACTGTCGCCTCAGCAGATACAGTTCATCAAGCTGTTACAGGTGCCTACGGTTTCGCTCGATACGAGGATAAAGGAAGAACTGGAAGAGAATCCGGCGCTTGAAGATCTGAGCCTGACCAACCTGAACGAACCTGAAGAACAGTACCCTGACCGTGATCCTGAAGATGACATCTACAACGGTGAGGATGAAGAAGGCAGCTCCTCTGATGAGTTTAACATAGAAGATTACCTGCAGGAAGATAACGTGAACGAATACGGCTCGCGGTACGACCAGAACGGCGATGACGAAGATGACCGCAAAGAGATACCTATAGCCGTCCAGAATTCCTTTTTTGAGAACCTGCAGTTGCAGTTGGATCTGGTTCCGCTGTCGGACAAGGATTTCAGGATAGGCCAGCAGATCATCGGCAGTCTTGACGATGACGGTTACCTGCGCCGGTCGATCACATCGCTAACAGACGACCTGGCATTTTCTCAGAATGTTTTTGCGGAAGATGATGAGGTGGAAGAAATATTAAAAATTATCCAAACTTTCGATCCCCCGGGTGTCGGGGCCAGAAGCCTGCAGGAGTGCCTGTTAATCCAGCTCAGGAAAAAGGATCAGAACGACCCCATCATCAAAAAAGCCATCCAGGTGGTTGAAAACTACCTTGACGAATTTACACGTAAGCATTACGATAAGCTTGAACGATCGCTGAATATGTCGTCGAATGAACTGAGGGCGGTAGTAAGCGAAATACTCAAATTGAATCCAAAGCCGGGAGACTCCAGCGAAGTAAGCACCAAACAGCTGCAGGTAATACCCGATTTTCACATTACCAACAATGACGGTGTGCTGGTGCTGACACTGAATGCCAAAAACGCACCCGAATTACGTGTAAGCCGCTCGTACCAGGAAATGTTCGAGCATTACGATAAAGCATCGCAGAAGGATAAAAAACTGAAAGAAGCCGTACAGTTCGTTAAACAAAAACTAGACTCGGCCAAATGGTTCATCGACGCGATCAAACAGCGCCAGCAAACCCTGCTGAAAACCATGAACGCTATCATGCAATATCAATATGAGTTTTTCCTGACGGGCGACGAAAAGAACCTGAAACCCATGATACTAAAAGATATTGCCGATAAGATCGGTATGGATATCTCGACCGTATCGCGGGTGGCCAATTCAAAATATGTACAAACCGAATACGGGACTTTCCTGCTCAAGTCTTTCTTCTCGGAAGCTATACAAACCGAAAGCGGTGAAGAGGTATCGAACAAAGAGGTAAAAAAGATACTGGAAGAACACATCAGTGCTGAAGATAAGCGGCATCCCCTGGCCGACGAAAAACTGACCGAGATACTGAAAGAAAAAGGCTACAACATCGCCCGGCGTACCGTAGCCAAATACCGGGAACAAATGAATATCCCGGTAGCAAGATTAAGAAAAGAACTTTAATTTCAGGCTTTAAAAACCGTGCTGGGGAGATACCAGGTGATCCCGGTTATTCAGCATCAAACCGATCACGATCTCGTGCGTTCCGTTGCTTACCGTACGCAATGCCGATGTGGTGTAATCGTACGAGTAGCTGATATTGATGAGCGAACTGATGTTCAGGCCAAACATGCCCGCGACAGCATCGCCGTTGCGGTAAGCGGCGCCGATCCAGAATCTTTCGTTAAAGGCCAGCTTCATGTTGATGTCGTAGGTTACCGGCAGCGGGCTTATAAACTTGATCAGCGTTGATGGCAACAGAGACATATCGTCCGAAAGCGGGATCTTAAACCCGCCCGTAACAAAAAACTGCGGTACAGTTTTAGCCTGGCTGTAATTATTGTTGGTGCTGAAATAAAGATTTTGCGATAACAACTGCTGTGCCGATATACCGAAATAATAATTGGACGAATAACCCCATACCCCTACGCTCAGGTCCGGTTTCCACTGGCTGTTGTTACCGTTAGCAATAGCGGGATCGAGCGGGTTTTCGAGCGTGATCTCTGATGTGTTCAGGCTGATATGGTTCATTCCTGCAGCAACCCCTAAAGCAAGGTTCAGCGTGCTTGATAAACCCAAATGATATGCATAAGTAGCATCGATATTGGTGGTATTGATCGGACCGGCCTGGTCCGAAACCACGGTGAATCCGATACCATGATGCGGCGGAGACGCCTGATAAGTTTGTGTAAACAGGCGCCCATAGGGATTAGCATCATTACCTCCCGACAAAGCTGCAGCATCGCCACCTACAAAATCGGAACCAAAAGGCACGCTAAAAGTAACGTAACTGGTTACAGGCGCCCCCTGCAGACCAGTCCATTGACTGCGGTAGCCGGTTTTAAGATCAATGTAATTTTCGATACCGGTTACAGCAGGATTGATAAGCAAATTGTTCAGCACATATTGCGTGTACTGAGGCTTTTGCTGCGCAACGGCAAATTGGCAAACTATTACAAAAGTGAATCCCAGAAGTAAACCTTTTTTCATACTTAACTGATAATGTTACGATACCCGTAATTGTTTCCGTCGCTTTTCCAATCAGTCATGCTGTTACAGTTACGGCCGGATCGTATTTATAGTTACCGGCACTCTTAAAAAAATAGTTGTCCACTCGACGAATATACCTCTTCTTGGGAATATGAGCATATTTTTATGTATAATGCGTAAATCCCGAACACAAGAGCATATCCTCATTGGGATCCGCAAATGTTTGCCGGCACCATCCTGAAACGCCATTTATACCTAAGTTATTTTTGTTCGCTTTCCTGAAATTAATCACGAACGCGACTTATTCAGTGCATTGATCTCGGCTATGGCCATCTGCAATTTATGAGCAAGCTCTTTGTTCTCCCGTCTCAGGTGATAAATTTCCAAAGCGTTCTGTATGTACATTTTCAACTCGTCATTCTGCCAGGGCTTGACCAGATATTTATATACCTGTCCGCGGTTTATGGCATCCATAACCGCATTCATGTCCGAAAAGCCGGTCAGCAATATCCTGATGGTATCGGGGTAAACTGGTATAATTGATTCGAGGAATTCTATACCGGTCATGCCGGGCATACGATGGTCGGTAATTACCACACCAATCTCATTCATGTCGAGTATCCTGCGTCCTTCTCTTGCCGACTGCGCCACATGAATATCGAAATCGCGCCTGAAAGCGGCTTTGAAGCTGTTCAGGTTATTAATTTCATCGTCGACATAAAGCACTCCGAATGACATGGTTCAAATTAGTTTAAGGCTTAGACAAATCTTTAAGTTTAACCGCGAAAATTATTTAAAGTTTATTTTTCTGTGCAATTTTATTGCACTATTGAGTGCCCGCAAAGCTGCAAACTGTAAATATGAAAAAAATATTATTAATCATTTACCTGTTAGCACAAAATAGTTTCCTTTTTGCAAGCCAGCCCGACACCTTAACTATTCGTGAAAATGAGACCCGGTTACTGACCAATAAATACTTTCTTGAA
>DASZWG010000027.1:0-4224 GCA_035546675.1 Mucilaginibacter sp.
TAATCCTCTTTGCCTGGGTGGCGTTCATTGTCGCCTGGGAACGTATTTCGCCCTACCGGAAAGGCCTCCCCTTTTTCAGGGATGGCTTTTGGGTCGACCTGGTGTGGTATACCATTATTCAGAGTTATTTCCTTAAGATCCTCATTTTCGATTATATCATTGCACCCGCTCAGCACCATTTCGACTGGTCGGGTCTACAATTGTTCAGGAACTGGACGATAACCGAACAGCTCATTTTCTTTGTCATCACGCACGACCTCTATATCTATCTTTTCCATCGCCTGCAACATGCCAGTAAGTTCCTGTGGCGCACACACGAAGCGCATCATTCGGGCAAAGAGGTGGATTTCCTTGCGGGATCGCGCTCTCACGCTGTTGAGATCATTATTAATCAAACCATCGAGTTCGCGCCGATCATCCTGCTGAGCCCGAACCCGGAGATCATTGTTCCGATCAAAGCCCTGCTCGATGCCGTTTTTGGTATGTTCATCCATGCCAATATCAATATCAAAATGGGCAAGCTGAAGTATTTTCTTAACTCGCCCGAACTGCATCTTTGGCACCACGCCAACTACCGCGAGGTTTTCCACGCCAATTTTTCCACCAAATTTTCGTTTTGGGACTATTTATTCGGCACCATTTATGACCCGGGCAAAAAACCAGGCGACAAACGCGAAAACTGGGGATTATACTATGATTACCCTAAAGATTATTTTCTGCAGCATGCTTTTTCTGTAAAGCGTTTTGATGAACAAAAATTGCTGCGGTTCAAATGGTTTAACTGGTATTACAACCTGCGGCCGAACCTGATCAGGTGGATAAAAAGCCTGTGGCATAAAAAAGAGGCCCCGGTGATAGAAATGTACCCCAAAAGCGGTGAAAATGAGTCCGGCCGGGATTTAGAAGAAAATTTAATATCTTGCAACGACTAAATCCGCTAACTAATTGGCCTGGTTGTATATTTTTATTGCTGCTTTATTTGAGTCAGCTTGGACCTTCTCTTTGAAATTCATGCGTTTCAGCGATATGAAAACGCTTCGTTTCACCAACTTTTATAAGATGGCCGAAGGTTTACCCATATTGCTGCCCTTTTTAGGTTATGTAATATTCGGTGTTGGAAACATCTATTTCTTTTCGCTGGCAATGAAAAAACTGCCGATGGCTACTACCTATGCGGTCTGGACCGCGGCCACACTGGTGCTTATCAAATTCTCGGAAGTGATGTTCTTTAAGCAGCGTATATCCTGGATAGAAACATTCTTTATGCTGCTGATCATGTCCGGCATCCTCGGTCTCAAGTTTTACGGCACACAGGTAAAATAACTTTATTAGTGCTGTTGCAAAGGCAATTCAAACGAGAAGGTTGAACCTTTTCCGGGTTCGCTGACAAGTCTCAGGTCACCTTTATGGCGAAACATGATCTCTTTACTGATATATAAACCGATACCCATACCGGTAATGTGCGCCGCCAGTTCCTCAACCCGGTAAAAGCGAGAAAAGATACGGCTTTGCTGTTCGGGGCTTATGCCCATACCGAAATCCTGCACCGAAACAACGGCTTTATTATCCCCTACTGATAATGAAACATTGACCTTATCAGCATCCGGAGAATACTTAATAGCATTCGAAAGCAGGTTAATAATCACCTGTTCTATGCGCTGTTTGTCTGCGCTCACCATAACCGCCTCCTCACCGCAATCGAAACATATCCGGTGCGAACGCGAAGAATACTGGGTGAGTTCAAGCACATCGGTTAAAAGCTGTTTCATGTCGAATTCCGAAACGGACAAGGGGAACTTTCCTGTTTCGATCCTTGAAACATCCAAAAGATCGGAGATGAGCGAAGAAAGCTTATTGACCTGCTGAACTGCTTTACGAATAAATATTTTGTTACGGTCACTGTCGGGAAGCTGGTTCTCAAATATTTGCAAGTATCCTTTCAGACTGGTAACAGGCGTTTTTAACTCATGGCTGGCAACGCCGATAAATTCGTCTTTCTTTGCGTTATGCCGTTTGATTTCTTCGGTATATCGTATCATCTTTTCTTCGGCAACCTTCGCTTTTGTGATGTCTCTGGCGATCTTCGACGCTCCGATAATCGCACCACTTGCACTTTTGATCGGTGAGATCGTTAACGAAACCGGTATAAACCTGCCGTCTTTAGCCACGCGCAGCGTCTCGAAATGATCGACCCTTTCGCCGTTTTTGATCTTGTCAATGATAATATCTTCTTCGCTGAGGCGATCTTTGGGAATGATCAGGCTGATATGCTGCCCGACTGCTTCCTCTCGGGTATAACCATACATTTTTTCTGCCGCGTGGTTCCAGGTTGTGATCATACCCTCAAGCGTTTTGCTGATGATCGCATCGTCTGATGTCTGAACGATAGCTGCCAGCCTTGCCTCAATGGATTCGCGCTCTTTTTGTCCGGTAAGATCGATAAGCGTATTCATCGCTCCGACCATTTCACCCTCCTCATCATAAATTGGCACCGGGTTGGGCATAATATAAAGCCTGGTACCATCCGGCCGTTCGACGATGATCTCCTGGCCTGTCACCGCCACGCCGGTTTTGAGTGTAAGCGCCATCGGACAGTCGACTAACGCCATTGGCCTGCCGTCAGGATAAAAAATCTTCCACGAGCCGCACCAAAGGTCCTTGCCGATCTCTGGCGTTCGGCCCCACAGGGTTACTGCCGCGTGATTGAATGATGTAATAAAGCCAGATTTATTGCAGGTGTAAATGGCGACCGGCAGATTGGTATAAATGGAATCGAAAAAAGAAGGGCGGTCTTTTTGTGAATAAGTTTCCGCATCGTTTGGGCCTGCCATATCTTATACTTAACACCTAATATTAGGTATTGTTCCTGTAAATATGAAATTAAACTTTTTAATTAAAAGAAAATAAACTTCCATTGTAAAATAAACACCGACATTCAAGTGCTGCACCCGCTAAAAAGCCAAAAAATTCTATATTGCATTACCGAACCCGCTAATTATGGAGGACATTAAAAGACGCGATTTCATCAAAAAAACAATTGTGGCCGGAGCCGGCGTTGCGTTAGCGCCGCAAATTTCATTTGCTGCGGAAACATCAAACCAATCGCTTGCATCCCCTAAAAAAGTTATCGTGGCCGGTGGAGGTATCACCGGCTTATGCTGTGCTTACGAACTGATGAAGAAGGGCCACGATGTGGTGGTGCTGGAAGCTTCAGGCCGTTACGGGGGGCATGTTTTCACCGGCCGGGATGGTCTGTCAGATGGTCTTTATGCCGATTTTGGCGCTGACCATATCACCAAACCGGGATATGAGAAGTTTTTTGAGTATCTTGATGAATTCGGCCTTACCGCTATCCCCTATCCAAATGCCGAAGGATCTGAAGCGGCATTTGATAAAGATGCTATGAAAATGATCGGCGGCAAATTTTATTCCGCTGAAATGCTGCGTGATTCCGCAGTTTTGACCAAATTCGGATTTAACGAAAAAGAAGTTCAGTTCCTGTCGCAAAACCCGATGTACGAGCTGAACAACTTTTACCTGAAACCCTACAAAGGCAAATTTACCGACCCCTACCAACCCTTTGGCGTGGGTTATGACGAACTGGACAAAATACCTATCGCAGACCTGTATAAAAAACAAGGCGCGTCACCTGCGGCATTGCGTTTCCTGGGCGGCAGAGATACCTCGGCGCTTTATTACCTGTGGCGCCAGGCCATTATGGATTTCAGGGGCATCCCTTATTCTGAAGGGGAAACTTTTCATGTAAAGGACGGCAACGAGGAATTACCCAAAGCTTTCGCCAAACGATTGGGCGATCGTGTGAAACTGAATCACCCTATTTTATCGGTCAGTCACACCCAGCATGGTGTTACTGTAACCTACCGCCCCTTTAACAAGGACGAAGAAAAGCAGATGAGCGCCGATGCGCTTGTGGTATGTATTACACTGCCGGTATTCAGAAACATACCCGTAAATCCACCGCTATCGCCTGCAAAACAGTACGTGGTAGATAACCTCGGTTATTCTTCGCATCCGTTCTATGTATTCGAGGCCGCTTCAAAATTCTGGCTCGATGACGGTTTCAAAAGCATTAATATGGAATTTGAGCACCCGGATATCTCGTCCATCTGGCAGGAAACCAACCGCGTAGATACCGGCCGCATCATTTTGAAAGCCTTCGGTCCGGGAGGACTTTCACCTTTGCGCGCACTGGCAGCTTTCAGG
>DASZWG010000028.1:0-8031 GCA_035546675.1 Mucilaginibacter sp.
GCCGTTTGGATTCATATTCAAAATCAGCCTCCATGGATAGCTTGTCGCTGCAACGGAAACTGTTATTGCTGACGAAGTCGATCGTGGCAAAGCCGGGATCGTCCAGGCTGAAACCCTGGCTCGTGCTGCCGCTGAACGAATTCTGATAAAAGGTAGCCGTGGTATTGGTCGTAAACCATTTTAACAATTCTTTATTATAACTGATGTCCACTTCCCACGAGTGCGCACCCTGTATATTAGTGGGCATACGTGTAATGGTGGTTTTATTCGAATCGAGATAATACAGCGTGCGCATGTAATTCCGGTCGATATCGTAAGCTGCGGTTATGAAAAATGTGTTCCGCCACGACCAGGTAAGCTCGGTATGCCAGTTCAGGTCGGGTTTCAGATTGGGGTTTCCCAGGAAAGAAATTGTCGCCGAAAGCGGCCTGCGGAAAGGCACGTATTCATGGTAGTCCGGGCGGTCGGTCCTTCGCCCGAACTGAAAATTCAATGTATTCCGGTCATTGAGCTTATCGCTCAAAAAAAGCGTCGGGAACAAAGTGAAATAGTTCTGATCCACGGCGGCATTGGTAAAAAGCTGCTGCCCTTTCATCACGGTTTGTTCGGCACGCAAACCCGCCTGGACGGTCAGTTGCCTGTATTGCCTGTTAAAGCTGACATACGCCGCGTTGATATTTTCGCTGTTGATATTATAATCGCTCAGGGCCGAATCGGCGAGGTTTTGACCCCCGATTTGGTTATAGTAGGTACTGTTGTTAAATGTTTTTACATAGCTGGATTTCAGCCCGGTCTCAAATTTGCCGTTGCCGGGTAAAGGCTGAACATAATCGGCCCGGGCGCCAAAAATACGCAGGGTCCTCGACTCATCGATAAACACATTATCCCGGCTCAAAAAATTGCCGGAAACGTCATAATTAACACCGGCATTATACTGGCCGGGCCTGTACCGGTAGTTGGCATAATCAACATCGGCCGACCATTGCCGGCCCGTTGTATCCAGTTTGTGCATCAATTGGACCCCGGTGCTGAAATTAAGCGGCTTATCGATGTTCAATGCCGAAAAATTTTCGGTGCCGGTTTTATTCCGGTTACTGTCCGCGAAGGTCATCGAGGAAATTAAGTCATTGTTATACCTCCTGTCGGAGACATTGCCTGTCAGCGTCAGCGTGGTTTTTTTGGAAAGGTACAGGTCGAGCCCGGCAGAAGAACTGTAAGCCTTATTGGCGGTTACGCCCTTGTTGGTCGAGATCTGTTCGGAAGACAAAGCATTGCCATTCATAATATCGCTGATACCATTGCTTAGATTGTATGATTTATTGTAGCCGTAACTGTTATTCAGGTATAGATTGAATTTGTAGTTTTTGTAATTGAGCACCAGGCTGCCATTATACCGGTCATAATACCCCTGTCCGAAACTTCCGGTAACGCTTCCGTTCAGCCCGCTTTTGTTATTCTTTTTCCGGATAATGTTGATGATGCCGCCGGTTCCTTCCGCATCGTATTTTGCCGAAGGGTTGGTCATGATCTCGATCTTCTGGATGTCAGACGACGGCGTATTGGTCAGCAGGCTGGCCAGGTCGTCGGCCGACAGGTAAGTTGTTTTACCGTCGATGATCACATTAACACCCGATTTGCCGTTGAGCGTGATCTGCCCGTCGGGCGTAACCTGCACACCCGGCAATTTCTTCAGCAACTCCAGCGTATTTGTACCTGCATTGGCAATATTCTGGTCGACGTTGACCACCGTTTTGTCGATCTCTCTTTCGATCATCGGCGCCTGCGCTTTTACGGTCACACCGCCGAGCATCCTGGATGACGGCGCCAACCGGATCACGCTCAGGTCGATCAGCGTATCGGTTTTACTCATGTTCAAACCCGGCTTTATTATGCGGTCGTACCCGACGAGGCTGATCTCGGCAAAATAGCTGCCCGCAGGTACGCGGTCAAATACGAAGGCGCCTGTCCCATCGGAAGACACAGCGCCGTATAAGGCAGAATCGGGCAGTGTTTTTAGCCTGACGCTGACTGATGGTAATGGAAGGCTCTTTTCATCGGTTATTTTTCCCCTGATGGTGCCCTGCGCAAGCGACCGAAGGTTTAAAAAAATGCCAATTATAATGATCATTAAAAGGATTGCCTGCTTCATCGTCAATAAATTTTGAGCAATGATAGCCGGAAGGGGAATGCGAAAATCGGAGAGCAGGCAAACAAGCCCCGGATGACGCTATACGGGCAAAATCAGCCTCCAAACCCTTTAGGAATGTAAATCCATGCTGTTCGGGGGGCGCTTTTGCCTTTTGGTCGACACTATGGCCGGGACGCCGTTAAAATGGTTATACTTGCTTATGAACTTGTTCGACAGGCTATTAAATTTCCATCAGAAGCATCGCTGGTTGAGCCATGTGATCTTTTGGCTCATCTACCTGCTCATTGCTGTCAGCTCAAGTAAATACCGCGATGGTGACCGGGGAAGCTATGGTTTTGAGTTTATGAGCGATGCCTTATACATGTCGGCAGAAATGATACTTGCTTATGCATTGGCTTATTTTGTCGTTCCCCAATTTATTAACCATAAAAGATACCTTGTTGCAGCGGCCGGGTTTATTTTGGCGAACTATGCCGCCTGTGTAACCGGCCGCATTTTTATTGTAAAAATATGCGAACCGCTGGCCGGCATACCCCCAAAAGCTTTTGAGACTTATCAGGAAATATTTACGGATATCCCAAAACTGCTTTTTAATTACGACGTTGATATGATGACCACATCAGCCCTTTTTGTGTTTTTTAAATTACTGAAGGATCAGCTTATCGTGCAAAAACGCGCCCTGCAAATGGAGAAAGAAAAAGCCGAAACCGAACTAAAACTATTGAAAACCCAGCTCAATCCGCACTTTTTGTTCAATACCCTCAATAATATTTACTCACTGTCGCTTTCATCATCACCGGCCACATCCG
Source organism: Mucilaginibacter sp. (assembly GCA_035546675.1). Classification (GTDB taxonomy): domain Bacteria; phylum Bacteroidota; class Bacteroidia; order Sphingobacteriales; family Sphingobacteriaceae; genus Mucilaginibacter. The sequence goes on from DASZWG010000028.1 coordinate 2,959, forward strand.
GGTCGATAGCCCGGCTGGCTGATATACTCGATCATATCCTGTACCGCTGTAATGAGCAATACGTCCCTTTGAAGGCGGAGATAAGCCTTATCAAAAACTACATCGAGCTCGAAAAACTGAGGTATGATAAACGCCTTACCGTAAACTTTAATGCCGATGTTGAAAAGGAAATTGATATTGCCCCGCTCATCCTGCTTTCGCTGGTCGAAAACGCGTTCAAGCACGGCGCCAGCGACGATACCGGCGCACCGGTTATCGGCATTGACCTGAAAGCGAACGAAAAAAGCTTTATTTTTATCGTATCGAATACGGTAACATCGCAAAACAATGTTTCCAAAACACCCGGGGCCGAAAGGATCGGGCTGAATAACCTGCGCCGGCAACTGGACCTGGTTTATGGCGAGGATTACAAACTGGAAGTAACCCGCGGGGACCAGCATTTTACGGTGCAACTGGCCATTCAATTCAAGAAAGAAGCTGCCAAACATGAAAAAGACCCGGTGCTTATTGGTTGACGACGAGCCTTTGGCCATAGCACTGCTGGAAAAGCATATCGGGCAGCTCGATTTTATGGAAGTGGCCGGCACCTGCCCCAACGCACTGAAAGCCCTGGAAACCCTGAAGAAAACCGAGATCGACCTGATGTTCCTCGACATCAGGATGCCCGCCATCAGCGGTATCGATTTTTTAAAAATGCTCCGGAATCCGCCCAAAGTGATCATCACCACCGCTTACCGCGAATATGCCCTGGATGGCTACGACCTGGACATCATCGACTATTTGCTGAAGCCGGTAACATTCGAACGATTTTTTAAAGCGATAGAACGTTATCTTCGGAATAACGATCCTGCTGTACCAACTGCAACGCCAATGGCATCCGCCGAGCCGTCAAGTATTTATGTCAAATCGGGCTACAGGAATATCCGGATAAATACTGATGATATCTTTTACATCGAAAGCCTGAAGGATTATGTAAAGATCGTCACCGCAAGCGGCCCGGTTACAGCTAAGTACAGGATAAGCGACCTGGACGCCGAGCTTTCGGCCAAAGGTTTTGTCAGGATACACCGCTCGTTCATCGTCAACCGGAAGCACATTTCGGCATTTACCGCATCCGACGTAGAGATAGGTAAAACCGAACTGCCCATCGGCGAAAGCCACAAGGAACAGGTGATGAGAACCCTGAAGGGCAACGACAATTGCTGACTGATACCAGGTCTGCCGGCAAGAAGAATCTTTATGCTGCTCAATCGCCGCTGTTCGAAGCCTCTGACTTCGAACTGATAAAATTCGTCTCCGCGGGGTCTTCTTACCGAGAGCCCCCGCGGGAACACACAGCTGGTATCCCTGGTGCTTTTGCGACGGGTTGAAACCCGCCGTTATAAGATATTGCGAGCCGATGGCTCTGAGCCAGAGCAAGAGGCATAGCCTCAGGCCGCTGTTCGAAGCCTCTGACTTCGAACTAATAAATTGGTAGTCTCCAGGCTACCGGCATGATGGTCCATAGCCGGGAGACTACGGACAGCGGAATTGCTGACTGATAAACTTTGTCACTTCCTGCGGTAACAGAAAGGCAAGAAAAATGGGTAGATTGACAGAATAAATCATAAATTGCAATACATATCCGCTGCGAACGACACAGCGGAGATCAAAACAGTTTCAAGAACCTAAACCAACAAAATGAAAGAGGATAAACCAAAGTATTTGTTGAAAACCCGGCCTCCCGTAAGCATTATTTTATTAGGCACCGTCGATCTGTATTTACTAATCGAATCAATATTTAACTGGCCATGGCTCATCTATCTAGTACCCTTGAACGCTATTTTCTATGTGCTTTTTTGCCGTTACTGTTGCATAGTTAGAATTACTGACATATCAATTTATATCCGCTATTTAAACCCTTTTGTAAGAAATCAGAAATTTTTAGTCCAGGATATCAAAAAAATAGATTATGAGCGAGCTTTTTACAATCTCTTTTCCAGCAAAACCATTGGCGGGCCGATATTTTCGTTTCAATACTGTTACGATAGATTGATGATAAATTTCAAAAACGAAAACAGACCGGAAGTGTATCAAAACATAAACACCTTTATGTTTGATTTTAACAGAATTTTAAGATATCTGCAAGATTCAAAATTATTGGTCGCGAATTGATTTTCCAGTCTCCGCGGGGTCTTCTTAACGGGAGACCCCGCAGGAACATTGGGCTGGGTGCTTTTGCGACGGGTTGAAACCCGCCGTTATAAGATATTGCGAGCCGATGGCTCTGAACAACAGTAAGAGGCGCAGCCTCGGCCGGAACTGTAACAACGGATCTTGATCAGTTGGCTTTGCGGGCGTGTACCGGTCCCTCGTTTGCCCTGCTGAAGTGCTTAAAGAATCCCGTTACACTAAGCCTGTTTTTACGGCAAAAACCTGTCCGGATATGCTCAAAAGTGTTCCAAAAATGATCAAAAGTGTTGATTTTGTGATTTTTCGGTAAAAACAGGTGCTATTTTCTGTAAATGCCTGCAGTAAATTAACTACCTGTTTTATAGCAACTTAAGCACTATATTTTAATGGAATGAATAAACCTCTCAAATTTCAAGGCATAGTGTAAACAGCAAATACCTGTAATGTAATACATTAAGCGGTCAAACATACCCGGGAGAGGCGAGAGCGTGAATACAAAGTGTATGCAATATGCGGGGGGTATGCTATCTTTATTGCATGATCTCACTTCACAACAAAAATGCGGTTATTTACGGCGCCGGGGGCTCGCTGGGCGGTGCGGTTGCCAAAGCCTTCGCCGCTGCCGGGGCCAGGGTGTTTTTATCGGGTATCCGTGCCGGCAAGGTGCAAATGGTAGCCGACGGGATAAACGCTGCGGGCGGTTATGCCGAAGCAGCCGAAGTGGACGCGCTGGACGAAAAAGCGGTACATGAGCATATTCGCAGCATAGGCCGCGTGGATATCTCCTTCAACGCGGCATGGAACGGCGTGGTGCAGGGCATCCCGCTGACGGATATTTCGGTGAAGGATTTTGTAGCGCCTGTCCAGATGGGTATTCAAAGCCGGTTTATTACCGCTGTAGCGGCTGTAAAGGTGATGAAGCAGCAACGGTCGGGCGTAATCCTGAACCTGACCGCCACGCCGGGCGGCATCGGTTACCCTTATACCGGCGGCTTTGCCCCTCTGTGCGCCGCTATCGAAAGCCTGTCGCGCAACCTGGCGACCGAGTTCGGGGTTTACGGCATCCGGTCGGTCAATATCCGGTCGGGCGGCTCACCCGATTCGCAGGTTTTTAAGGATGCCATAGCCAGTAAGCCGGACGTGATGACGGCCGTATTAAGCAGTATGGAGGCCGATACGATGCTGAAAAAGATGCCAATGATGGAAGACATTACCAACGCGGCGGTGTTCCTGGTATCGGATATGGCAGCCAGCATAACCGGCGTTACTATCGATATCACGGTCGGCACCACCGCAGCGCTCAACTACCGGGTTAACCTGCCCACCTTTAACGGGGACAGGTAAGTAGCGCCGCCCGATTTTACCGGACAGCGCTTTTACTTCTCGTGCCGCAATGTTTACACGTATTCGATGCTCAGGGCGATCGGAACGCTTAATGCACGCGATACGATGCAATTGGCTTTGGCGCCTTCGGCGATCTCTTTAAATTTATCCTCCGAAACCCCTTCGATCTTTGCCCCCTTCAGATCAAGGTGGATACCGGTGATGGTTACTGTCGGTATATCCAGTTCGAGCACAGCCTCAGTATCCAGGTTGCCCGGCGTATAACCGGCTTCGGACAGGGCGTAACCCACTGCCATGGTGAAGCAGCCGGCGTGCGCCGCCGCTATCAGTTCTTCGGGGTTGGTACCTACACCCGACTCAAAACGGGTTTTGAATGAATATTGCGTATTGTTCAGTGTGGTGCTCTGCGTAGTGAGCGAGCCGGTTCCGTCTTTAAAAGTTCCGTGCCAATGGGCCTTTGCTGTGCGTTTCATAGTTTTTTGTTTTTGTTGGTTCGACCGAAATTAGTCAATTTATGTTAAGTATGGTTTAAATAATCAGACCAAGTGCCCAACAGCCCCACCCAACCCTCCCCGGAAGGGAGGGCTTAATGTTTTAAAAGTCTCCCCTACCGGGGGAGATTTAGAGGGGGCCATGGGCTAACTCCACTTCGCCCTTTCGTACTGAAGTGGCCATTTGATGTCGCGGCCGAGCGCATGTGCGGCCCGCAGCGGGAAATGCGGGTCGCGCAGCATCTCTCTTGCTAATAACACCACATCGGCCTGCCCGGTTTGGATGATCTGATCGGCCTGCTCCGGTTCGGTGATCAGGCCAACGGCGCCGGTCAGCATGCCGGTCTCTTTGCGTATGCTTTCGGCAAACTCAACCTGGTAGCCGGGTTTTAAGGGTATTTTAGCCGTAGCCACATTACCGGCCGATGAGCAATCAACCAAATCGACGCCTTTTTGCTTCAATATTTTTGCAAGTGCTACCGAATCTTCACCCGTCCAGCCGCCTTCGGTCCACTCTGTAGCCGAGATACGAACGAATAAAGGATTTTCGGCCGGCCACGACTCTTTAACCGAGTCGACAACCTCCAGCAGCAGCCGTATCCGGTTATCGAACGAACCGCCGTACTCATCCGTGCGGCGGTTGCTCAGCGGCGAGTAAAACTCGTTGATCAGGTAACCGTGCGCTCCGTGAATCTCGATCACATCAAAACCGGCTTCGAGTGCTCTTGCAGCGGCGGCTTTAAAATCGGCTTTTACCTTTTCTATTCCGGCTTTATCCAGTTCCTGCGGGGCTTCTTCAGCATCGACGAAAGGAATGGCGCTCGGGCCAAGTGTCTTCCAGCCGCCTTCAGCATCCGAAGGTATTTGCTTGCCGCCATGCCAGGGGATCTGGTGGCTTGCCTTCCGCCCGGCATGAGCCAGTTGTATACCTGCAAAGGCACCGTGTTCATGAATAAAGGTGGTGATCTGCTTTAGTTTAACGATGTGCTCATCCTTCCAGATACCCAGGTCGCCGGGACTGATACGGCCTTCGGGCGATACGGCCGTGGCCTCTGTCATCACTACC
>DASZWG010000029.1:0-3879 GCA_035546675.1 Mucilaginibacter sp.
AAAGTAAAATTTAAGGCCAGCAGTAAGGATAAGGCTAAAAAGGATGTTTTTTTCACGAGGTTCATAAACTTGTTTTTGGTTGTACGTTTGACGTGGTACGTTATACGTTTTTTTATTTTCTTACTTTATCGATCAGGCTGATGTTCATTGCCCGTATTTTGTTCAGGTGCTCCTGTATCAAACCGAACTGACCGTGTGACAAATAACCCAGGTCTCTGGATAGTAACGTTAAATAATCCGTTTCATTGGTCGATCCAAGCGCAATTTGCAGAAAATTTGCGAAATCTTTAGGTGTATACCGGCCGCAACCCTCGGCAATATTGCAGGGTATGGATACTGCGGCCCTTCTTAATTGTGAAGTCAATCCGAATGTTTCCGACTTTGGAAAGTGTTCAGACAATTTGTATACATCCAATACAAGCTGATGCGCTTCCTGCCATAAGAATAGTTCTCTGAAATTTTGCATGATGATAAGATTTTGATTTAATTTCCTAATGTAAGATTTATCACTAAACTTTGAACAAAGTCACGTAAAACGTACCACGTCCAACGTATAACTCATGAATAAGAATCTCCAAAACCTGCTGAACATTGCCGGAAAGCCCTCTAAGCTCGGAATCGGCCTGATGTCGGGCACCTCGCTCGACGGGCTGGATATTGCCCTGTGCAGGTTTACCGGGAATGGGCTGAATACACAATTCGAACTGCTGCATTTTACCACCGTATCCTACCACCGGCATTTTAAGGAACAGGTGCACGAGGTGTTCTCGCGCCGTTTGGTCGACCTGGAAAAAGTGACGCTGCTGAACGCTTACATTGGCACCCTGCACGGCGAAATGATCCTGCAGGCGCTGGAGAAATGGCAGGTAAAGCCTTCCGCTGTCGATTTTATCGCGAGTCACGGGCAGACGATTTACCATGGCCCAAAACGTTTGCACCAGCAGGCCGAATACCCCGATGCCACTTTGCAGATCGGCGACGGCGACCATATCGCGGTTAAGACCGGTATCCTGACCATCAGCGATTTTCGCCAGAAACACATTGCAGCCGGGGGCGAGGGTGCGCCGCTGGCTTTGTACGGCGACGTTTTGCTGGCCAGCAAACCCGGCGAGGACCGCATCCTGCTCAACATCGGCGGCATTGCCAACCTGACCTACCTGCCCGCCGATGGCGACCTGCAAAAGGTGGTTTGCACCGATATAGGGCCGGGCAATACGCTGATCGATGCGGCATGCCGCGAATATTTTGACAAACCGTATGATAAGGATTCCATGATCGCCTTATCGGGACTGGTGAACGACGCCTTGCTGGAGGCTTTGCTCGATCATCCCTTCTTCGGCGAAAAGGCCCCAAAAACCACCGGCCCCGAACTGTTCAACCTGGAATATTTAGCCGATGCACAGCAGGTTTCGGGCACGCAGGACATTAGTCCCGACGATATTGTATGTACGCTGAGCGCCTTTACCGCGCGCACCATCGCCGATTTTATTTCGGCTTATTTCCCCGCGGGCACCAGGATATACGCCAGCGGCGGCGGAGCGAAGAACTATTTTGTGACGACTTACCTTAAACAGTTATTGCCCAAAGCCGCATTTGCCGGTACCGCCGCACTGGGCATAGACCCCGACGCTAAAGAAGCGATCCTTTTCGCCCTGCTGGGTAACGAGGCCCTCTCCGGCGAACCGATGCATATCGGCAGCAACCCGGCGGTACTGATGGGGAAGTTTAGTTTTCCGGGGTGATTGGTGTTTCACCTGTTCAGCTTGCAACAACTGAAACGGATGAAACAAAAAGAGCGCTGTCATGCTGAGGCACTCGAAGCATGGCGGGCAAGGCCATTCCGCTCACCCTTCGAGTACCTCGGGGTGACACCCATTTTTGTTCAGAGATTGCTTCGTCGTACCTCCTCGCCTGCCTGCCGGACAGGCTGGCAATGACGCGCGGCGATGAGAGCGTTTCATTTGTTTCACCTGTTCAGCTCTGCAACAACTGAAACACGCGAAACAAGACCTACCCTTTATTGCATGACCCTGGGGTACCGGTAAAACATTTTTTTGTATCCGAGTATCTGCTTTTGCTCCTCCAGCGTTTTAGCGAGCGATAATTTCCCCTTTTTACTTTTTGGCGCAAACAGGTAAAGCGCTGCCATAAATGCCGTGTTCAGGTCGCGGACGTCGTTTTCCGTCAGCCAGCGTTTATGCGCCAGGTGCAGCAGCCAGTCGAAGGTGCCCGGTTTTTCGGTGCCTTCCTGTAACAATCTGTCTTTATGAATGTAATAACCCGCGTAGGGACTGCCGGTCCATTCAATACCGTCATTCGTTATCAGCCACTTGCCGATCTGTAAGTTTTCCATTTGTTTTTTTGATTTGGTTTAAGTTAATAATCAGTTATCCTTCTTCTTCAGCAGCCGGTTCACTTTGGCGGCCGATATAGCCAGCTCGGCGGCAATTTCGCGCTGCGTCATCCCGGCGTCGTGCAACTCCTGCACGCTGTTTAACAGGTGGTCGGGACTATCAGGCGATGGTTCTTTCAGGTGTTCCCATTCGCGGCCAAAGCCGGTAAACTCGTACTGCAAAAAGTTGTGCGGCTTGTTCACCACGCATACGCACACATTCCCGGCGCCATACATTTCGCCCGTGTTGCGCTGTTTTATCTGTTTCAGGTAACGCACATCCTTATCCTTGGGGTTTTCGCCAATGGCAAAGGCGCTGTCGCAAAAGTTGATCAGCATTTTGCTGCCATGCAGATCGTTGCGGGTAATGGGCTTGCTTTTATCGCGCTTGGGCGTATGCGCCAGGGCAAGGATGCTGAGCCGGTATTTGGTCTTCAGGCGTTTCAGTTGCTTCATCAGCGGCAGGGCGCTGTGCGCCTTTTCGGTCTCGTTGCGCAAATAGGTCAGGTTATCGATGATGAGCACTTTGGCATTGCACGATACTACGGCGCTCTCCAGCGATTCGGCCAGGTACTGCTCATATCCGGCGGTATCTTCGGGCAGGTCGAATTCAGGGTCGATAACCGCGCGGAAAAAATCGGGGTGAAACTCGTAATGCTGCTTATAGTCGGCGGCATAGCGCACCTCCAGCTGCTTTTTGCTCATTTCGAAATCAAAGTAAAGCACCTTTTGCGCACCGGCTTCCATTTTAAAGCCCGGTATCGGACTGCCTGCCGTAATGCTGTTGCCGATCTGTATGGCCAGTACCGATTTGCCCAGGTTGGTGTCGGAAAAGAGGATGCACAGCTCACCCTCGTGCCAGAACTCCGAGAACAGCATTTTGGGTACAGGTTCGTTTTTGGCCTCATCGATCCATTTTTTAACCGGGCGGATCAGGAACAGCCCGCGGGCAACGTTCTCCTGCGCCCAGTACTCCTCGTTATCGCGCAGCAATTCTTCGCGGATAGCCTCCGAAAGCCCTTTGGGCATGGTGGCGGGAACGGTGAGACCGGACAAACTGATGTTTGGCGAGATGGTGGGTTGCCCCGCAGCTTCGCCCGGCCGCGGGAACGTGGATGGGTTTTCTTCCATGATGAATAAGATTTTTAGTGTTTTGCTTTGGATTTGTCCGTATGGGTTAGGTTGTACGTTATACGTGGTACGTTATACGCTGGCAGTCGTTCAGGGCGGCGCGACAGGCTACGTACAACGTTTAACGTCAAACGTTCAACATCGTGTTTCACTTGTTTCACGTGTTGCAGGGCGCAACGAATGAAACACTGAAACAAAAGGAGGGATCAGCAGAACGGACGAGTCAAATATAAAGATAAAAATGTAAAATACAAGAATAATCTTTAATATTAAATGCTAACCCCGTTAGTAGTAATTAGATTACAATCTTATTTCTTTTCAGTTGACCGATAAAAGTTTTACAGTATGGCACGCCA
>DASZWG010000030.1:0-1683 GCA_035546675.1 Mucilaginibacter sp.
CTATGACTTTATCCGTAAGCGGCTAACTGTCCAGGTGAGCGGTAAGGAGGGAGATATAGCTATCACCAAGGGTGCGCTCAGCGTTGTATTGTCGATATGCGACCGTGTTGAAACGCAGTCTGGTATCGATAATATAGGCAACTGGAAAGATAAATTGCAGGCTCAGTATAAAGAATTGAGCAATAACGGCTACCGTACGCTGGGTGTGGCATACAAACCTATTGATCCGGGGCACAGTTTTACAAGGGATGACGAAAAAGGAATGATCCTGCTGGGGTTTGTCGTTTTGTTTGATCCCCCAAAAGCTGATATCGAGGCTACAATAGGTAAACTGCAGGGGCTGGGTGTGAAGCTGAAGATCATTACCGGCGATAATGCGCTGGTTGCCGCCAGCCTGGCACGGCAGGTGGGTATAAAACAACCCCAGGTACTGACCGGGGCCGACCTGAACAAAATGACCAACGCGGCGCTGATACACAAGGCGATACATACGGATATTTTTGCCGAAGTTGAACCCAATCAAAAGGAGCGTATCGTCACTATTTTTAAGAAATCAGGCTATGTAGCCGGCTTTATGGGTGATGGCATTAACGATGCACCGGCTCTTCACGTAGCCGATGTAGGTATTTCGGTCGATTCGGCGGTCGATGTAGCCAAAGAAGCGGCCGATATCGTATTGCTGAGCCAGAGCCTCGATGTGTTGACAGACGGTATTATTGAAGGACGCAAAACCTTCACCAATACCATGAAGTATATTTTTATGGCTACCAGCGCCAATTTTGGCAATATGTTCAGCATGGCGGGAGCTTCGCTCATTATGCCCTTCCTCCCTTTGCTGCCCAAACAGATATTGCTGACTAACCTGTTAACCGACTTCCCCGAAATGGCGATAGCGACTGATAAGGTAGATGATCTGAATATTCGTACTCCCCAGCGCTGGGATCTTCACTTTATCCGCCGGTTCATGGTGATCTTCGGGTTACTAAGCTCGGTGTTCGATTACCTCACCTTTGGCGTATTGCTGTTTATCGTTCATGCCAATGAGAAAGTGTTCCAGACAGGCTGGTTTACCGAATCGGTTATCTCGGCCATTCTTATTGTTCTGGTCATCCGTACCAGGCTGCCGTTTTTTAAAAGTCCGCCGGGCAGGCTCCTGTCTTATGCTACCCTGCTGATCCTGGTTTTCGTTTTGTTTATACCCTTACTGCCCTTATCGGCATGGTTTGGGTTTACAAGACTTCCTCTGAGTTATTACGGCTGGATGCTGCTCATCATCCTGCTTTATCTTTTCAGTGCCGAACTGGCTAAGCGGCTGTTTTACAAGAGCATGAAAAAACGGATGCAAAAAATCCCTGCGCGAAATCTCTGAAAAGCATTTCTGAAAATGATATGGATCACGATTTTACCTGACCGGCATCACGCTGTGCAAACTGGCTTATGCTGAACTTTAACCATCAAATCAGGATAATCATGGAAACCATCAACAGCTTGTCGGCCCGTTCGCTGCAATATTACGTCATCTCAAAACGCTGGAGTTCCGATCTCCAGTTCTTCAAGTTCGAAACGGGTTTTTTACGCCGTTTGCTTGATGAGCATTTTTTTAGCCTGAACGATAAGGTCGGTATTGAAAAAGTAAGGCAGATCAATAACGAACTGTTAAGGCTCGATGTCGATAAAAACCAG
>DASZWG010000031.1:0-3422 GCA_035546675.1 Mucilaginibacter sp.
AGCGAGCTTTATCCCCGGCAATACTTACCAGGTGCCGATATTCGCCAAAGAGGTGATCAACGATCCCGGAAAGATCAGGATATCCTTCCCTGAAAAGAACTCGCTGATCCTGACCAAAATGACCGCATCGATGGCCACTTCGGCAGGGTTGCTCGTGGTGCTGATCGTTTGCTTCGGTTATACCATCTTTTCCATCCTGAAACAGAAAAAGATAGCAGAGATGAAGATGGACTTCATCAACAACATGACCCACGAGTTCAAAACGCCGGTATCGACCATCATGATCGCCAGCGAAGCGCTAAAGGATAAGGAGATCGTCGAAGATAAGAGCAGGGTGGCCCGGCTTGCAGGGATCATTTTTGAAGAGAACCAGCGCCTGGGCAGTCATATTGAAAGGGTGCTGAACATTGCCCGCATAGAAAAGAACGACTTTAAGCTCGATATCAAAGAGATCGACGTGAACGAAATGGTAACAGCCGTACTGGACAGCATGTCGCTGAAACTGCAAAAGCACAATGTAAAAACCGAGCTGCACCTGGATGCTCAGAGCGCTATTATCGAAGCCGATGAGCTGCACTTCTCCAACGTGATCTACAACCTGGTGGATAATGCCATAAAATACAGCACAGGCGTGCCCGAAATAACTATCACCACGTATAACAGGAACGGCCAGGTGGCCATACGCGTAGCCGATAAGGGCATAGGTATGAGCCGTGATCAGCAGGCAAAGATATTCGAGCAGTTTTACCGCATACCCACCGGCAACCTGCACGACGTAAAAGGATTTGGTTTGGGCCTGAGCTATGTGAATACCATCGTGAAACGGCTTAACGGTACGATAAGCGTCAAGTCGGAAAAAGAAAAAGGCTCGGAATTTGAGCTTAAATTCCAGACCACTTAAACCAGGAAAAACGCATGAAGAAAATATTATTGGTTGAGGATGATCCGAATCTTGGCCTGTTACTGCAGGATTACCTGCAGCTTAAGGGGAAGTTCGACGTAACCCTGTGCAAGGACGGCGAGGAGGGTTTGCGCGAATTTACCAAACAGGGCTACGACTTGCTGATACTGGATGTGATGATGCCCCGGAAGGACGGTTTTACACTGGGTAAGGAGATCAGGAAGATCAATGCCCATGTGCCGATCATTTTTGCGACAGCCAAAGGTATGCTCGAAGATAAAACGCAGGCCTTCAACCTGGGCGGCGATGACTATATTACCAAACCTTTCAGGATAGAGGAATTGCTGCTGCGTATAAACGCCCTGCTCAAACGGGCCAGCCAGGCCGATAAGGGTGAAGAGGAAAAGCAGTCCCATTTCAAAATAGGTCATTACGAATTTGACTATACCACCCAAATGATCACAGCCGGCGATCATCAGCAGAAACTATCGACCAAAGAAGCAGAACTGCTTCGCTTGCTGTGCCTGCGAAAAAACGAAGTGCTTACCCGCGAGGAGGCATTACTGAACATCTGGCATGACGATAATTATTTCAACGGCCGCAGCATGGATGTTTTCCTGAGCAAGATACGCAAGTATTTAAAGGACGATCAGAGCGTTGAGATCATCAATGTGCACGGCAGGGGCTATAAGCTGCTGATCAATTAAAAACATTCCCCATGTTTACTTGCGCGCTCTGGCCTCAAAAATAGTTTTGTCCATCCCGGGCGGATCATTTTCAGGATAATTATAGGCAATGCTGTTCAGGTAATTGGCAATGCGTAAACGTTCCTGCCACGTCAGTGTCTTGTAGTATGCGGCATCTTCTTTTGAAGCTTCATCTGCAGTTTGCGCCCTGAAAGCGGTTCTGTCTAAACGGTATGAACTCTTATTAGCAAATATACTTAAAACCGCTTCTCCTGTAACAAATTTGTTAATGCTGTCGATTGGAAAAATCGCTGTAAATTAGATAGGTTTGTTATGATTCTTAACCATTAACTGATCAAAAACATGAAGAGAAAATTACTTTTTTCCTGCCTGCTGATTGCGGGTATGTCTGTTTCGGCCTTTTCGCAGACCGACCAGGACATGATGCAGAAAATCCGCGACGAAGGGCTGAACCACTCCCAGGTGATGAAAACAGCCTTTTACCTGACCGACGTTGCGGGTCCCCGCCTGGCCGGTTCGCCGGGGCTGAGAAGGGCGCAGAACTGGGCAGTCGATCAGCTCAAAAGCTGGGGACTGGTGAACACCAAACTGGAGCCCTGGGGCAAATTCGGCAAGGGATGGGAAGTGCAGAAGAACTATGCTGCCATGACGGTGCCTTACTACCATGCCATTATTGCCATACCCAAGGCCTGGACATCCGGCACCAACGGCCTGATAAAAGGCGATGTGGTACTGATGAAAGTTGATACGGTAACCGATCTTGAGCAATACAAGGGAAAGTTGAAGGGAAAGATCATCATCTTCGACACTAATACCAAACTTGAGGGGAGCACCAAACCCGACCTGGTTCGTTACACCGATGAGCAGCTTGACGAAATGGCGAAAGCCACCGCATCGCCCGGGAGGCGGGCATTCAACCGGAATGATGCCCGGTTTGCGGCTTTCCGCAGGCTGAGAGCGCTGCGGGCCGCCATAAGCGAATTCCTCGAAAATGAAAACGTTGGACTGATATTGAGCATGGCACGGGGTACCGACGGGACCGTATTTACCACCAACGGCGCATCGTACGCCGATACAGCAAAAGCCGCACCGCCCGAACTGGAAACCAGCGGTGAAGATTACCTGCGCATATTGCGGCTGGTAAAAGCCGGTATCAAAGTGGAAATGGAGGCCGACATCAAAACACAGTTTTTCAGCGATGACCTGAACGGTTATGATGTGGTTGGCGAAATACCCGGCACCGATAAAAAGCTGAAAGATCAGTTGGTCATCATCGGAGGTCACCTTGATTCGTGGCACGCGGCTACGGGAGCAACAGACAATGGAGCCGGCAGCGCCGTGATGATGGAAGCGATGCGTATCCTGAAAGCCGTTGGTTTTAAACCGAAACGTACATTACGCATTTGCCTGTGGAGCTCGGAAGAGCAGGGATTGTTCGGTTCAAGGGGCTATGTACTTAATCATTTCGGCGATCCAAAAACCATGGAGCTTAAGCCCGAACAAGCCAAAGTTTCGGCCTATTATAACCTGGACAACGGCACCGGCAAAATACGCGGCATTTACCTGCAGGGCGATTCGCTGGCCGGGCCGATTTTTAAACAGTGGTTTGAGCCCTTTAATGATCTTGGCGCAGGCACCATCACCATCAGGAACACCGGCGGTACCGACCACCTCTCGTTCGATGCGGTAGGCATACCGGGTTTCCAGTTCATACAGGACCCGATGGATTACGGCGCCCGTACCCACCACAGCAACCAGGATACTTATGACCGCCTGAGCGAGGATGATCTGAAGCAGGCTGCCACGATTGTAGC
>DASZWG010000032.1:0-9361 GCA_035546675.1 Mucilaginibacter sp.
ATCTACTGTCCATATTTGCGACAATATGGCCCTTTTCTGATCGATAACCGGATCTTTAAAGAAGGAAGAGCTGTTACCCACATTTGACGTGGGTAAGAAACCGCTCAAAGAAGCGGACTTAACCCCGGCTAACTGGCTCACCTCTTCCCTGAAATCGCGGTCTTTGTTACCTAATGTCCAGATGCGGTCGACGATAAGCACATGATCGCGGTCAAATCCCAGATCCTTATTTTGAATATAACGTAACTGACTGTAAATGACCAGCGTACCTATGATCAGGAAAATTGAGATCGAAAATTGAAATACGACCAGGAAACTGCGTAAAAAGCCCGCCTTAAATCCCGCGGCCAGCTTACCCTTTAATACTTCGATCGGTTGAAATCCCGAAAGAAAAAAAGCCGGGTATGAACCTGCCAGAAAACCTATAACAATTACCAGCAGTAACACAACTGGTAAAAGCCAGATGAGTATATGGGAAGTAATGGTCAGTTGTTTGCCCGAAAGCTGATTGAACGTATGCAATAAGCCCCATGCAGCAAAAATAGCAATGATGGCTGCCACCAGTGTTACCATGACCGATTCGGTAAGAAACTGGAAAACCAGGTTCTTTCGTGCAGATCCCAGCACTTTTCGCACCCCAACTTCCTTTGCACGGGTTGAGGAACGCGCTGTCGACAAGTTCATAAAATTGACACAGGCTATCAATAGTATGAATATAGCAATGGCCGAGAAAATATAGATGTATTGTATGTTACCATTGCCGCTTAATTCGGCAACCCTGTTCGAGTGCAGGTGTATATCTTTAAGCGGCGTAAGGCTAAACCGGAAATAATTCCCGGCTTTTTCAAACTGGTCAAAATTGATGTGCAATATGCTCTCAAGCTGCGCCCCGGCCTGCTTGCGTAAAAAATCTGCAAATTTCGATTGAAGCTTATTAGGGTCGGTACCCGGGCGCAATAATAAGTAGGTGTTAAAATTATTGCTAAACCAGGCTATATCTCTGCTTTCGGGCAGGGTCGACATAGAAACAAAGAAGTCGAAATTGAAGTGTGATTGTGTGGGTATATTCTTAATAACACCTGTTATCTTATACTGAGCAGTATCATCGCAGGTCAGCACCTGTCCAACCACATTCATTTTGTTAAAATATTTCAGGGCCATATCCTCGGTTATCACTACCGAGTGAGGCTCTTTTAGCGCCGTCGCCGGATCACCGTCTATCATTGGCAATGTGAATACATTAAACAGCGAAGGATCGGCGTAAACTACATTATATTCCTGTATCTCCTGGTTCCCTTTTTTTACCTGGAAGCCACCGCGCGTCCTGAAGCGTACCTCATCTTCTATTTCCGGGAAAGTAGCTTTAAGGGCAGGTCCCATAGGCGCCGGCGAAACAGCATAGGAATTCTCATTACCGCCAAATTTAATATCATTGTTCACGCGGTATATCCGGTCGGCTTTGACGTTGTATTGATCATAACTCAATTCATCGTAAACATAAAATACGATAAGCAGACAGGTAGCCAGCCCCAGGGCTAAACCCAGGATGTTGATCGCCGTAAAGCCTTTGTTCTTCAAAAGATTACGGTAAGCGGTTTTGATATAGTTCCTGATCATAATTTTATTACAATTATTTACCTATGAGACGACACAAATAACTCTCCGGTTGCAGGTGTTGTGAAATCTTTTTTCACTCGCTCCTTAAACTATTTACGGGATTTGCCATTGCCGCCTTTATGGCCTGTGAGCCTATAGTTAAAACCGCTATCAGTACCGAGCCTGCCCCGGCTATCAAAATGATCCACATATTCATACTGATCCGGTAAGGGTAATCCTGCAGCCATTTGTCCATCGCGTACCAGGCCAGCGGAGCGGCAATAATTATAGATAGCAGCACCAGTTTGAGAAAATTCAAAGTCAGTAATGAACTGATATCGCCAACAGACGCACCGAGCACTTTACGAACTCCGATTTCCTTAACGCGTTGTTCGATAGCTAACGTAGCGAGCCCGAACAGACCAAGGCAGGAGATAACGATCGACATAATGGATGATATCGTGATGATCTGCTTCCAATGATCGGTTTGTGAGTATTGCAAAGCCAGTTCATCCGTCAAAAAATTATAATTGAACGGATATTGAGGTATGATCTTCCTGTATTCGGCATGAATAGCATTAATAGCTTTTTCCTTTTGGTTCGGGTCGATCCTGATCATCACATCCCGGTATTCTGCCCTCGGTGTTTGATCGAGAACCACCGGTCCAACTGACCCGTTGAGCAGCGAAGTACTGTGAAAATCAGGGACTACTCCGATAACCGTAAGCGGTCTCTTATTTTGTTCATTGATGACGATATGACCAATGGGATCATCATTCCAGCCCATCGCCTTAACAAAAGCCTGGTTTACAATGCATTCTGTCGTATCCCCTGCTACACTCCTGAAACCATGGCCTTTTACCATGGTGATATTCATTTGTGACAGGAAATCGTTGTCTACATCAAAATAAGACCCCTGTGTTTCTTTATCACCCGACTTGTACATGCTGCCATACATTCCGTTGAAGGAAACCTGCTGACCCGAAACCTGCCGGATGAATGGATATTTCAGCAATGAGTTTTTGAATACCTCATAGTTTGGATTATTATCCTGCGGCAATTGCAGATCGACAATGTTTTGCGGATTGTAACCCAGGTCGAAATGGATAAGATAGCTGAATTGCCGCTGCATGACCAGTGTACCGATGATCAGGAATAAGGCCACGACAAACTGAACCACAACCAGGCTTTTGCCGAAGTAGTTTTTGCTGTTCATTTTCAGCTTTCCGTACAAGGTTTGTACTGGCTTAAAGCCTGACAATACTACTGCCGGATAGAAACCTGCTAACAGCGTATTAACGATCAGTATAATGATAAACAGGCCAATGGTTTGGTCGTTCACTAAGTAATTTAATTGCAGTTCTTTGCCCGAAAGCTTGTTAAATTCGGGCAGACAGGCTATCACGATAAGTATAGCAACGATACAACCGGTAAGACTTAGCAGGAAAGATTCGCCCAGGAACTGTATGATCAGTTGCCTCCGCGAACCACCGATCACTTTACGCACACCTATTTCCTTGCTGCGGCGCATAGCGCGTGATAACGACAGGTTGATAAAATTGATACAGGCGATGAACAGGATAAATAAAGCGATACCTCCTAATATGTAAGAATAATTAGACTTGCTGGAAGGTGTCAGTCCATTACCCGTGCCATACACCTTCGAAAGATGGACATCGAAATACGGCTCCAGATGGAAGTCAAAGTCCAGTTTCGGAAATCTCTTTTTGATACCCTGGTATTCGGGTGTATTTTTTGCATAGCGGTATGTAACCTGCGCCATTTGCTGTTCCACGCGTTTTAGGTTAGCGCCCGGCCTCAGGCATATAAATGAAGTAAGATATGAACTGAACCAGTCATCAGTCTTATATTGAGGTGTTCCTGTTCCCATCGGAAGCAGGAATTTGAAGCGTATAGTTGAGTTGAACGGAGGATTTTTGGCAACGGCCGTTACAATATAAGGTTTGAATTTGCCTTCCTGGTTAATCTGGAACACCTTACCTATCGGGTTGGCGTCACCAAAATATTTTTTAGCAATATCTTCTGTAATGACGACATCATCAGGTTCTTTCAATGCCGTTTTTGCGTTACCCTGCAGCAGCGGGAATGTGAATATACTGAAGATGCTGTTGTTGGCATACATCATCGGTTCGCTGATCAGTTCGCTCCCTTTACGCACCAGGCTTTCGCCACCGCCATTGACCCAGCAAAACGACTCTATGCCCGGAATCTGATCTTTGAAAATATTGGCAGGCGCATCGCTGGTAAACGACTGGTGCATTTCGCTGCCGTCGGGTGTATGGCCGTCCATCACCAGGCGGTAGATGCGCGGGCCATTGACATTGAAACGGTCGAAGCTTAGCTCATCCCTGATATAAAGTGTGATGAGCATTACGCAGGCTAAACCGATGCTGAGTCCGAAAATATTGATCAGCGTGTAAACCTTATTCCGCATCATGTTGTTGATGGCGGTTTTGATGTAATTCTTTATCATGATCTAGCGTTTATTAGTTCAATTGTTTGGCTCCTCCCAACCTCCCCTAAGGGGAGGGAATAGTACTACAGAATAAATAAATCCTTCCCTCAGTGAAGGATTTAGGATAGGCTTCACTCACTCCGCAAACTCTTCACGGGTTAGCAAGCGCGGCACCAAGCGTATTCAGGCACACAACAGCCAGCGTTAGGAGCAACACCACCGCACCCACTATTGCAAATATCCACAGGCTTATATCGGTATGATAATCATATTTATTCAGCCAGTTATGCATCAGCCACCAGCTAACAGGCGTAGCTATTATAAATGCAATCGCCACCAGCTTGATAAATTCTCTCGAAATCAGTAACACCAGTTGATTCACGGAAGCACCCAGCACTTTGCGGATGCCTATTTCGCGGGTGCGTTTTTCGGTAGTGAACGAGGCGAGGCCCGCAAGGCCCATGCACGAAATAAATATTGCCAAACCGGCAAAAATATCGGTAAGTTTACTGATCAGTTCTTCACTGGCGAATTTTTTGCCGAATTCCTGGTCAGCAAACTCGTACTTAAAAATATCAGCAGGGCTGTAGGTTTGATATTCCTTTTGGATAAACTGTATGGTTTTTGCAGGATCGACTCCTTTGCGCGGCCGGAACATGATCTCACTTGAGGAATTTCGGTTGCAAAAGATAAGCATGGGCTCGACGGGCTGATACGGGGATGAGATCACCAGGTTGTCAATAACCCCGATCACTGTAAATTTTTGGCGGCCATAGCGCATTTGCATTCCTATGGGGTTTTTCAATTGCATCGCATTTACAGCCGCCTTATTCAGCAGCATAGCCACAGAATCCGAAGGCATGCCGGTAAAATCGGTTCCCTTCAGCATAGCAGCGCCAACAGTTTTGGCAAAATCCAAATCTGTGGCCATAGCTGACATGATGATATTCGTATTTGCGGGTCTACCATCCCAATCGGGTGCGCCGGTTCGCCAGGATATTTCGGTGATGGGCGACGAACTGCGTGTAACCGATGCAAACATGCCCGATCTCATCATGTCTTGTTTGATTACATTGAAATTCTTGTCTGTCGAGGGGGTCGAATCCACCATCACCAGGTTATTCTGATCATAACCAAGGCTGCGATCCTTTACATGCTGTATCTGCTTATAGACGATGATTGTTGCTGATATGAGTACAATACACCCGATAAACTGTGCAACTACCAGCACTCTCCGCGGCGCTATGGCTTTTTTACCGGGCTGAAAAGTTCCTTTCAATACTTTCACCGGGTTGAATGACGATAGGTATAGTGCAGGATAACTGCCTGCTATAATACCTGTAAAAAGAATAATAACTAAAGCTCCTACCCAAAAAATAGGATCTTGCAGGTTAAGATGTAACTGTTTGCTCACCAGTAGATTGAATGATGGCAGCAGCAGAAATACTGCCAGTAAAGCAAATACAAAAGCGATGAGTACCAATATCATCGATTCCACAAAAAATTGAATGGTAAGCTGTCGTTTATCCGAGCCAAGAGTTTTGCGTATCCCCACTTCTTTAGCTCGTTTTTCGGAACGCGCTGTAGAAAGGTTCATGAAATTCATACAGGCGATAAGCAGGATAATGATGGCGATAATGGTAAAAAGCTTAACGTATTCGATCATACCACCTGCATTTTTCCCGTCTTTAAAGTCGCTGTACAAATGCCACTTGCTCATCGGGAAAAGGAAGTAGGTGCTGATCTTGTCGTGATTATGACTCTTCATGACATGGGTTACAAATTTTCCCAGCCTATCGGGATTGGCGCCCGGCGTGGTTTGAATGAATACCTGCCACGACGAATTTACCCACTCCAGCATCTGCTTTTTGGCATCCGGTGAGTTAAAATTAAATTGGCCCAGATAATCGAATTGCTGCGATGAGTTACCGGGGGGATCGGCAATCACTGCCGCTACCTTCACTAACTGGCTATTATCAATTTTCAGTGTTTTGTTGATAGGGTCGGCATTACCAAAAAGCGATTTGGCTGCCGACGCCGTGATGGCTATGTTGAACGGATCACTGGTAACGGATGCCGGAGTTCCTTCGATAAACTTCCAGGGAAACATATCGAAATACCGTCCGCCGAAATACAGCGCATTTTTCTGGACCTTATTATTGCCGTAGTTGACCTGCTGTGTCTCCTGGTACGTGGTCATCACCACGTTCTTTATCTGCGGGTTGCTGTTTTGCAAGGCAGTTTCCAGCGGGAACACCATATTCCTGTCAGTAAAGATACTGTTCTTGAAATCCCTGTTGGCTATTACCTGGTATATTGAATTATAATTAGGGTTAAAGCGATCAAAGGTTAATTCATCTTTCACCCACAGAAAAATAAAAATAACACAGGTGATCCCGATGGTTAAACCCAGCAAGTTAGTAACGGCGAAGCCCCTGTTCCTTATCAGGTTGCGCCACGCTATTTTAATATGATATCTTATCATGATTCAGCTTATTAATTCAACTGTTTATTGTTTGCTCTTGTCAATGGATTCCTACTCACTCCTTAAACTGTTCACCGGGTTGGCAACTGCCGCTTTAATGGTTTGAAAGCTTACCGTTATTAATGCGATCAGCAGTACGAATGCTGCTGCCAGCAGGAATATCCAGGCATTGATATTGATCCGGTAAGGGTAATTTTCGAGCCATTTATGCATAGCCCACCATGCGGCCGGAGCGGATATTACTGCCGAGATCATAACCAATATGGCAAAATCAGCCGATAACTTCCTAACAATGCCCTGAACGCTGGCGCCCAGCACTTTGCGGATACCTATCTCCTTTTTGCGGCGTTCGGCCGATAGGGTGGCCAGGCCGAACAAACCGATGCAGGAGATAAAGATGGTTAAAATGGCTCCAAACGTAACGATCTGTTTCCATTTAGCTTCCTGATCATATTGCTCGGCAACTTCAGCATCTTTGAACTTATATTGATAAGGTATAAATGGGAACTCCGCTTTAAACTCTTTTTGTATCCGGTTTAGCGATTCAGATTTGTTTTTGTCACTGATCTTAACAAAAAGATTTCCCCATGGATAACTGGGCTTCATCGTAAAAAGCATAGGAGGTGTTTTCTCGGTGAGAGACAGAAAATGATAATCCTTTACAACACCTACTACATTATATTTCTTCTTATCGTAAAAGAAGTCGACCACCTGCCCTATCGGGTTTTTCCAGCCCGCCTGCTTTACAAATGCTTCATTTACAAGAATCGAGTTTGTACTATCCGAAACCATGGCTTTTGAGAAATTGCGCCCCTTTACGATCGGTACCTGGAACAATGGCAGATAATCCTCATCGACATGCTTCATATCGAATTCCATCTGCTGCCCATTATTAATATGCGCCATGGTACCCCAGCGACCACCCTGATCAGCAGTCACACCGGTGATGTTCGGATCTTTTAATAACTCGGTTTTAAGCAAAGGCAATTTGGTTTTATCTAATCCCCATGCGGTTATCGATACTACGTTCTTATCGTTATAACCCAAATTGAAATTCATCAGGTAGTTGAACTGGGAATAAATAGTGATGGTAGAAATAATAAGGAAAGTAGCCAGGGTAAATTGCAATACAACAAGACCTTTTGATAAATAATTCTTACCGGCATATTGCGTACGGTTGTACAAGGATTGTACAGGGTTAAAACCTGAAAGCACCAACGCCGGGTAAAAACCGGCCAGTAATCCTGTAAGCAGGAATATGCCGATATACCCCGCCACAAGCTTAAAACTCAACAGGTACGAAAATGCCAGCGCTTTATTAGCCAGTGTATTGAAAAACGGGAGTGCCAGTTCGACCAAAGCGATCGCCAGAACAAAAGCGATAAAACTCAGGATAAAGGATTCGCCCATGAATTGCATGATGAGTTGCCGGCGCTGACCGCCTACCACTTTACGAATACCTATCTCTTTGGCTCTTTTTAATGAACGCGCAACGGTGAGGTTCACAAAATTGATGCAGGCAATGGCCAATATAAATAAGGCGATACCCGTCAGGATGTAAGAATAGGTTGGGCTACTGGCATCCGACAATCCATTATCGGCAGGGTAATCTGTGCTGGTATGCATGGCAAGTAGAGGCTGCAGGCTGTAGGTCACTTTGTCTTTAAATCCAAACTTCTGCGCTATTTCCTTAGCCTGACTGGCAGCATCGGTCATAAATACTTTGTTGATCTTAGCATCCAGCTTTTTGATATCTGTATGCGGTTTTACAACAATGAAAGTATTTTCGAAGGAATTGAACCACTGATCGTCCAGCTTATCCAATTTCTTAGGAATCAGCATTTTAACTTTGATCGAAGAATTTTGCGGCGACTTTTTGATTACAGCTGTCACCGTGAAAGGTTGAAATTTATCATCCACCTTCAGGTCGAGTGTTTTACCTACCGGATTTTGCTTACCAAAATATTTTTCGGCTATTTCTTCTGAAAGTGCCACCGAATGTGGGTCGTTTAGTGCTGTACGCTGATCACCCTGCAAAACCGGAAAAGTAAATACAGAAAAGAAGTTACTATCGACCATCAATGCTTCCTGGTCAAAAACCTCTGTTCCTTGCTTTATCGTGTAACTCGCACCTTGAATTCGCACAAAGTCTTGTATCTCTGGCAACTGTCTCTTAAAACTCGGGCCGGGAATATCACCTGTATTCGAATTTTTATGCACCTGGCCATCGGAGCTTTTTGAGTCGACAACCAGGTGATAAATATTTGCAGCATTTACATTGAACCTGTCATAACTTACCTCATCCATCGTATACAAATAGATAAGCATACAACAGGCCAGGCCTACGCTTAGGCCCACGATGTTGATCAGCGAAAACACCTTGTTTCTCCAAAGGTTTCGGAAGGCGGTTTTGAAGTAATTTTTTATCATGATCTTAGTTCATTTATTCATTAGTTTATCAGCAACTCATTCGCTCCTCAAACTCTTCACCGGGTTCACCATAGCTGCTTTTATGGCATGAGAGCTAATCGTCAGCAATGCAAATACAATTGCCATAACACCGGCAACAACAAATGCCCAGGCATGGATTTGTATCCGGTAGCTAAACTCCATTAGCCATTTATTCATCATGTACCATGCAACCGGCGATGCAATCAGTATCGAGACAAGCACCAGTTTCAGAAAATCACCGGTTAGAAGCCCGGCAATACCCGATACACTGGCTCCCAGCACTTTGCGAATTCCTATTTCTTTGGTCCGTCGTTCCGCAATGGACGCCGCTAAACCAAACAGGCCGAGGCAGG